>JAOXSA010000439.1 GCA_025800245.1 Amphritea sp.
TTGCCCACAGTACTGTGTACTCGCTGGATCTGGGGGCGTTGCTGGCCGGTACCAAATACCGGGGCGATTTTGAGAAGCGTCTGAAGGGCTTGCTCAGCGAGATCAAGAATCACGATCATGCGATCCTGTTTATCGATGAGATTCATACCATTATCGGTGCGGGTGCTGCCTCTGGCGGTTCTATGGATGCCTCTAATCTACTGAAACCGTTGCTGAGTTCAGGTCAGTTACGCTGCATTGGTTCGACTACATTCCAGGAATTCCGGGGTATTTTTGAGAAAGATCGTGCGTTGGCACGCCGTTTCCAGAAAGTGGATGTTCTGGAGCCGTCGGTGGAAGATACTTACCGTATCCTGCAGGGCCTGAAGAGTCGCTTTGAAGCCCATCACGATATTAAGTACAGCGATGAGGCGCTGCGGGTTGCATCTGAGCTTGCTGATCGCTATATCAACGACAAGCATATGCCGGATAAGGCGATCGATGTGATCGACGAAGCCGGGGCGTATCAGCAGTTGCTTCCGGAAGAGAAGCGTAGCTCGCTGATTGATGTGCATGAAGTTGAAACGGTTGTCGCTAAGATTGCCCGGATTCCTGCGAAGAGTGTATCGGCGTCGGATAAAGAGCAGCTACAGAAGCTGGATAAGAACCTGAAGATGGTGGTACTGGGCCAGGACGAGGCTATCGATACGCTGTCTGCTGCAATTAAACTGTCCCGTGCCGGATTGAATGAGCCTAATAAGCCGGTTGGTTCTTTCCTGTTCTCAGGTCCTACAGGCGTAGGTAAGACTGAGGTGACTACTCAGCTGGCCCGGATTATGGGTATCGAGCTGATTCGCTTTGATATGTCTGAGTATATGGAGCGGCACACCGTTTCTCGTCTGATTGGTGCGCCTCCGGGCTATGTGGGCTACGATCAGGGTGGTTTGCTGACTGAGGCGGTTACTAAGTCGCCTCAT
>JAOXSA010000442.1 GCA_025800245.1 Amphritea sp.
TCAGCAATATCAAAATGCTGGATCTGACAATGGCCGACTCACAAACAGAGCGTGCTTCGAAAGGGTCGGGCCCTATCAGCGTTGAAGAGCTGCTCGCGCAGGCCAGGGACAACTCTTCCGCAGACAAGACTGCACAAACCACCAATCAGGAGCTGTATCTGCAATTCGATCAGAACCGACAGCTGATGACAGCCACCGAAGAAACTCAGCTCCTGCATTTTGCCCTCGAAGCAAACAGTTCTCTGTTTCTTGATTGCGCGCCGGGTCAGCATCCGGATCAGTTTGCTGCGGCCAGCATCGCCATTCAGCGTTGTCAGCAGATCAGTCTGTTCCTTCGTGAGAAGTCAGTTCGCAGTGAAGTACAGCTGTCACCGCAGTTGCAGGTTAATCAGGTTCGGGTGTCCCGCTAAGGCGGGGTCATTCGATCTCATCGGTCAAAAACGAGAGAGTATAAGATGATTCGTAGCGCACTGGTCAAAAACCTCGCCTCACTCCTCTGGGCAGGCTGGCGCCGTCGTTATCTGATCGCGATGCCGATTCTGCTGATGCCCTTTGTCGGGCTGACGGTCGGCATTCTGTCACCGAAGAAGTATGAAACCAGTACCACCATTCTGTTTCAGGAAGCCTCTGAACATAACCCTTTTCTGGAAGATCTGGCCATCGCTACCAACCTGCGTAACCGCATGGAGGCACTGAATGCTCTACTGCACAGCCGCCACATTCTGGCCAGTGTCGCCTGGCAACGGAAACTGATCACTGAAGAGATGGATGAGAAAAGCAAAGCTCAGGTGATCGCCGAGTTATCACAGGCATTGAAGGCGCGCCTGGTGGGCGACAATCTGATTAAGATCAGCTACCGCGCAGAAGACAAAAGCCAGATGAAAGAGACCCTGTCGATGGTGAGTATGCGCTTTGTCGAGCGGGTACTGGCACCACAGCGCTCCTCCATCATTCAATCCGAAAGCTTTCTTTCCCAGGAACTGGAAGCCCGTCGCGGCGACCTGCAAACCGCGGAACAGGCGCTGGCCGAATACAAGAACCGATACGCCAGTGAACTACCACGCTTACATACAGCAAATGTTGCGCGCCTTTCTGAGCTACAGGCCTATCTGGCAGAACGCCGTATTGAGCTGGAAGGCGCAAAAGCAGCTCAGGCCAGTCTGGCACTACGTCTGTCACAAACCAACCCAGTGGTGGGCAAGATAGAAGAAGCCATTATCAATGTCATGGCCGAACTGACTCAACTGCGAGCCCGTTATACCGATGAGCACAGCGAGGTCCAGAATGTACTGGCCCGGATGCAAGCGCTGGAGAAAGAACGTAACCGTATTCTGGCGCAGATGCAGAAACTGAATCAGGGCGATCTGAAAAAGGCACGTCTGGAGCGCCTATGGGCCATCGCTACTACCACTCAGGAAACTGAAAATGGCAGTACTCAACACCCTCTGCTGATCTCTCAGCTGGAGCGGCTGCAGCAGGCAGACGACCATATCGAGCGCCTGAATAAAGAGGTGACCTCGCTGAGCAGTGAAATCGAAAAGCTGCAGGCCAGAGTCAATGGCTACGGTCAGCACGAGCGTCGTCTGAAAGAGCTGGAACGAGACATTCAGGTGCGCCAGAAAATTTATCAGGATCTGGCCGAGCGCTATGAGATGGCCCGTGTAACCCGGTCTTTAGGCAAAAACGAAGAGAGTGAGCGGGTCAAACTGATTGATCCGCCCTTCGACCCGCTGGCGCCGATCAATATGCCGATTCCGGTGTTCGTCATTGCCGGTTTTGTCGCCGGGATCGGTCTGGGTATGGGCCTGGCACTGATCGCGGAACTACTGGATACCACCATCCGCCGTAAAGATACCCTCAGCGAGATGCTGCAGGTACCCGTGCTGGCCCGGATTCCAGCGATGGCCGTTATACAAAAGCCGGCCGACTCATCAGACCGCTCTGAAAACAAGCATCCCGTTAAACAGGAGAAACGACCATGAAACCCGTAATCGTTCAGGTGGTTCAGCACCTCCGTCCCGGCGGTATTGAAACCATGGCGCTGGATCTGTTGCAGCAGCTGCGCCAGAAAGCTGAGGTCTATATCTTCAGTCTTGAAGGTGATGAACAAAGCGCTATCAGCGACTGGCCCCGTCTTGCACAGGTTAAAGATCAGCTGCGCTTCTTCAACAAACAACCGGGACTCAGCTTTAATATGATCGGCCAGCTGAGACAGGCAATGCATGAAGTCAATGCCAGTGCCGTGCATACCCACCATATCGGCCCGCTGCTCTATGGCGGTGGCGCCGCCCGGTTAGAAGGGCTGATCCATGTGCATACCGAGCATGATGCATGGCATCTGAATGCGATCGCCAACCGGCGTTTGCAGAGTATGCTGATCCGTCTGATACGTCCGCAGCTGGTCGCCGACTGTGAGGCTGTTGCATTTGAATTGCTGCATCACTTCCCGTTCAGCGAACCAAAAGTGATTCTGAACGGCATTGATACTGAGCACTTTGTACCAGCGACGCCCGAGCAAAAACTGCAACGACGGAAACAGCTGGGCCTGCCTGCCGATGCCTGCCTGATTGGCTGCGCAGCACGGCTGGAATCGGTAAAGGGTCACGAATTTCTGCTCAAAGCCCTGAGCTACTCCTTTACTGATCTGAAGTTGGTACTGGCGGGCAGCGGCAGCCTGCGTAAGCATCTGGAAAAACAGGCAGAACGACTGGGCATCGGTGACCGGGTGATCTTTCTCGGCCATCTGGATGACACCCTGCCGTTCTATCAGGCCATCGATCTGTTCTGCCTCCCTTCTCTGAATGAAGGACTGCCGCTGTCACCACTGGAGGCACAGGCCTGCGGTGTGCCGGTGATCGTCACCGATGTCGGCGGCTGTCGCAGCATAGTCTGTCCGAAGTCCTGCGAACTGGTTAAACCAGGCAGTGCGAAGCAGCTGAACAACGCTATTCTGCGGTTACATTACCTGCCCAATCAGACCAGTCCCCGTCAGTTTGTACTGGGTACCGGCAACCTGAAACAAACTGCCGATGCCTATTTCAATCTGCTGGTCGGTCCACAGGAGGTGTAACATGAATACTCTGCTACTGACCCTGTTCGTCCTGCTATGGGGACTGATCGTTTACCACCATGTGATCTATCCGCTGATTATGACGCGCTTGCAGAAATGTAGCGCTCAAAGCTCTTATAAGAACTCATATAAGGACTTAGATAAGAGCTCATATAAGAACTCAGCTCCAGTATCCCCAGCAACACTCAGAAGTATCTGTATTCTGGTGCCGGCGTATAACGAAGCCGGTGTTATCGCGGACAAGATCCGCAATGTTGCCAGCCTGGACTACCCCGTCGATAAGCTGGAGCTGATTATCGCCTGCGATGGCTGTACTGATGAGACGGCAGCCCTGGCCAGACTGGCCACAGCAGAACGGGAAAACCGTCATCTGAATGTGCGGGTTCTGTCGTTCAGTAAGAA
This sequence comes from Amphritea sp., assembly GCA_025800245.1. Taxonomy (GTDB): domain Bacteria; phylum Pseudomonadota; class Gammaproteobacteria; order Pseudomonadales; family Balneatricaceae; genus Amphritea. The sequence goes on from JAOXSA010000442.1 coordinate 3,473, forward strand.
CAGCGGTAAAGTCGCCACCCTGAACTATCTGATTCCACAGATCGATGCCGACATCGTCGCCCTGAGCGACGCCTCTGCCCTGATCTCCATGGATGCCTTGCAGGTCGCCAACCGCCACTTTGAGCAACCAGATGTCGGGGTGGTTGCTGCGACCTATCGTCTGCTCAATCCCGGCAGCGACGGTGAGCAGAAGTACTGGGATTATCAGGTCAGTATCAAGCAGGGAGAAGCGGCTATCGGCAGCCCGGTAGGCGTCCATGGCGCTCTGTATTTTTTCCGCAAAGCGCTGTTTACCCCACTGGCGGCAGATACCATCAACGATGATTTTATTCTGCCGATGCAGATCGTCAGTGAAGGTTACCGCGCTGTGTACGACTGCAATCTGATCGGTCTGGAGCTGGAGCAAGCCAGCCTGGATATGGATCAGCAACGCCGTATCCGTATCGCCGCCGGTAACTTCCAGCAGATGATCCGTCTGCCGGGCCTGTGGTCGCCAAAACTGGGCGGCACCGCATTCAGCTTTATTTCCGGTAAAGCGCTGCGGGCGCTGATGCCGCTGATCTTGCTGGCACAGCTGATCATCTGCCTGGTACTGGCACTAAGTTATGACAGCTTCGCACTGTTTAGCCTGCTACAAGTTTTCGGTATCAGTCTGGCCCGCTTGAGCCTGCTGCTACCTGACGATGCACTAGACCAATCCCCTGCATTAAAAGCTGTTTCAAAACCGCTGAAACTCGTGTTCTACCTGATCAACGGCTACTACAGCTGTCTGATCGGTACCTTCCGCTATCTGCTAAGACTGGATCGCGGTCACTGGCAATCTGTTTCTAAATCCTGAACCTGTATGAGGATCTGATTATGAATACCTATATTCCAACCCAGGTAGTTATGGCAAAACGCACCATGGATATTGTGCTGTCTCTGATTGGACTGGCCCTGTGCCTGCTTCTGTCACCGTTTATCGCAGCCGCTATTTATATCAGCTCACCCGGCCCTGTGCTGTTCCGTCAGATGCGTATCGGCCACGCCGACAAAGAGAAAACCGAGATTTTCTGGATGTACAAGTTCCGCACCATGCGTCTGGATGCCGAAGCCAAAACCGGTGCTGTCTGGGCTAAAGAGAAAGACCCTCGCGTCACCACGGTTGGCCGCTTCCTGCGCAAGACCCGTCTGGATGAGCTGCCACAGCTATATAACGTGCTGCGGGGTGATATGTCACTGATCGGGCCGCGTCCGGAACGCCCTGGCTTCTATCAGAAACTGGAGCATGCGATCCCTTACTTTGCCGAACGTACCTGGGGTCTGAAGCCCGGTATCACCGGACTGGCACAGGTGAATCAGGGCTACGACCGGGATATCGAAGATGTGCGTAGCAAAGTCGGCTTTGACCATGCCTACGCGCTGAGCCTGAGTGGCTTTATGACCTGGTTGCGCTCCGACCTGAGCATTATCTTCCGTACCGTAATGGTGATGGTGTGTGGTCGGGGGCAGTAATACACCAATATCATTTCTAGTATGTATCAATATAAATCGCGGCAAGATGCCGCTCCCACAAACCTGATTTCTACCTGTGGGAGCGGCATCCTGCCGCGATTTTTTTTCGCGTACAACAATCTGACTTCTCACTCCGCCTCGCAAAATGCGAACGGTCTCAATCCGCTTTATAAAAAAATCTGCTCCAGAACACAAAAGCCTTTAAATATCATATAGATAAACGAATGGCACAGGCCTTGCTAAATCTTTACTGAACAAAAAGTTTTGATAAACCCACAGTAGAGGCTGTTTAAAAACGTAATGAGCGCAGGCTAGAGAAGGCAAAAACCGACGAAAAAGCGCAGTTTACTGAAGTAAATGAGCATTATGAGTCGATTTTTAACGCCCTGTAGACAAGTCGCAATAGTTTTTACACGGCCTCATAAGGAGTGTCGTTATGTCTATTCCAATTACACAACAGGATCTATCTCTGACAATTGAAGGCTCACTGGATGCCCTGGCGGTTGAAACCCTGCGTCCGCAGTTTGATGCCCTGGTGCAGGATGAAACCGATGTCGTCATCAATATGGATAAAGCCGAGTTTATCGACTCATCCGGTATCGGTGCCATCGTGTTTCTGTTTAAACGTCTGCGGGCACTGGATCGCAATCTCAGTCTGGCGGGGGTACATGGTCAACCATTGGAACTAATGAAACACCTGCGCATTGATCAGTCCATCCAGGTTAACCGCTGAAGGTGATGCCGATGCTTCTCTTACGCCTGTTACGTCTGTTCACCCTGCTTGCCATATCAGGCCTGCCGCTGCAGGGCTGCTTCTACATGGTTGAGGAAGGCAAAGGCGGTGTTGCCGAACGCTTTCCGATTCCAGCTCAGCATCTGACGTTATCGCAACGGCTGATGCGCTGCGAAGCGGCAATGTCAGCCCAGCATCTGCAAGGTAAAACGGAACGCTACCCAGCACTTTACAAGGAAACCCAGGCGATGCTGACAGAGAGTCGCCGGCTGTTTAAAGCGGAGTTCTATCAGCAGGCGGAACTGACGCTGGAACCGGTCGAACAGGTATTACAGATGATGCACCAGAACCTGCACCTGAAAGCGGTCAGCCATCTGTGCCAGGACACACCCACCCGGGAGGTTTGTTTATGAAAACGTTAATTCGAATCCTATGCTTATTACTGCTGCCCATGCTGGCTACCGCAGATAACCTGCGTCCCGGTGACCGTCTGCAGATTAAGTTTCCGGGCGAGAGCGCGTTTGAGAAGAGTTTCCAGCTGGATCACGAAGGCATTATCACCCTGCCAGAAATTGGCAGTATCCGCCTCAGTGGTCAGACTCTGCCAGAAGCCCGCGAGCTGCTGAAGCAGAAACTCAGCCTGGCCTATAAGGATCTGAGTAAATTCGATCTGTTCCTACAGGAACGCCGTCTGTCTGTGACCGTACTCGGGTATGTAAAGCAGCCAGGGCCTGTGGATCTGCCGGTACGGGCCAATGTGCAGATGGCCATCAACAGCGCCGGCGGCCTGGCTCAGGGTGCACAGCTGGATAAACTGCAGATCCGCCGTTCCAGTGGCCTGATCGAGTTCGACTATAAGCATTACCTCGACAGTGGTAATCCAGCCTCCCTGCCACAACTGCAACCGATGGATGTGATCTTTGTACCGGCCTCTCCACTGATCGGTAATGTGCAGGTGGAGTTCGATGCCCGAACCCTGACCGCATCCGGCGATGCCGGTGAAGATGGTGAAGCGGTCAAAGTGTTCGGTGAAGTACACCGTCCCGGTACTTTTGGCTACAAGAAAGATGCTTCAGTGATGGATCTGATCATGCGTGCCGGTGGTGTCACCCGCTACGCCGGTATTGAGCAGATCCGTGTGATTCACAACGGCGAACCCTACCCGTTCAACATGCGTGAATACCTGGATACCGGTAATCCCGCCCTGATGCCTGAGATCCATCAGGGGGATGTGATCTTTATTCCACAAGCGACCGAGCAGGTGAAAAACGGCTCCCGCACCGTGTACGTGATGGGTGAAGTATTCAAACCTGGTGCGATGGAAATGGGCGATGGCAGCGGTTTCTATGATCTGCTGGCTACCGCTGGCGGCCCGACCCGGTTTGCAGAGACCCGTCAGATCCGCATTATCCGTGCCAATGGTCAGGTTCAACCATTCGACCTGCAGGGCTATGTGGATGGCAGCGGCAAGGCTCAGTTGCCACGAATTCAGCCCGGTGATGCCATTCTGGTACCGGAAAAAACCGACATGAATGAGAAAAGCTGGCTCAAGGTCCACCCGGATCGTGCGGTACGGATTATCGGTGCGGTGAATCGTCCAGGCCGCTATGAATGGGCCGATGAGATGACCCTGATGGATCTGATCGCTCACGCTGGCGGTCCGATTGCCAGCGCCGATACCGCACACCTGCAGATATTGCAGAAACGCAGTGGTGGTGTAACAGAGTCTGTCAGCTTTGACCTTAAGCATTTTCTGGATAAAGGCGGCAACATCCGTGATATTCCCCGCGTTAACGCCGGAGATACGGTGGTAATTCCGGAGTTACCTAAAGATCCGAACGACAACCGCTCTCAGTGGGTTCGTCAGTCCAGCGAGCGCTCTATCTATATCTTTGGTGAAGTCGGTGCGCCGGGCCGTTACGCCTTCAACGATGAGCTGAACTTTCTGGATATTCTTTCTGCGGCCCAGGGCCCGACCGGTCTGGCTGATCTGTCCAGCGTTCGTATTACGCACCGTAAAGGTGATCAGACTGAGGTCTCTCAGTTGAATCTGCACACCTACTTTCAAACCGGTGATGAGGCGCTACTGCCAGTGGTAAAGAATGAAGATGTGATCTTTATCCCGAAACAGGACCGGGCCTGGTTGGAAAAGCCGAAAGAGACTGTGGTGCGTGTTCTGGGCGCAGTAGCCCGTCCCGGTCGCTACACCTTTGATAACCATATGACCCTGCTGGATCTGCTGGCAGAGGCCGGCGGCCCGCAGAACTCAGCCCTGCAGGACCGGATTATGGTGATCAACCGTATCGACGGCGAAGCCCACTCCCGCCTGTTTGATCTGGTGGAGTTCGCCAAAAGCGGTGACTACAGCCGTCTGCCAGTGCTGCGTCCCGGTGACACCGTCTATGTGCCCAGCAAAGAGCAAAGCACCTGGTATCGCTTTGTCAGCACGTTGCAGGAATCGATCACGGTGTTCTCATTTGCCCATCTTTTGGGAATATAAAACTTAACGGCTTCCGATCAGTGACTTTCGATCAGTGGCTTCAAACCAGGGCCTTGCAGATAGCCCGGCATACAGAGGAAGCAACCATGGAACAGTTAAATCATAGCGCCGCCATCGAAACTGTATACGCGCGGATTCTGCGTCAGGCCCTGAAGCAGTTCTGTGTCTGTAGCCCTAAAAACCAGTCTGGTAATACCACTGTTGCCCTCAGTATTGCCCGACGGGCCGCAGAGTCAGGCAAGCGCGTTCTGTTGGTCGAACTCAACCGTACCGCCCCGGTGCTGGCAGACAAGCTGAACCTGAAGAGTCATGAATGGCTACCGCTGACCGGTCATTGGGAACACGCGGCGCAGGAAACCGATCAGGCTGGTCTGATGTTGCTCTGCTGTCCGCTCAAATCCAGTCATTGCGTGGAGTTCAGGGATCAGGAAACGCTGAAGCTGTTCTTTGACAGATGCCAGCAACAGTTTGATATAGTGATCTGCGATACCGACCCTTTACTCAGCTCTGAAAATCAATCAGGCATGCGCTCAAACAGTCCCTCAGAGCATCAGGAAAAACTCCCGGTCGACATTATCTGCGCCGCCAGTCAGGCCACGCTATTAAACGTTCTGACCGGTAAAACCACCGAATCACAGATTGATGAGTGCCGCGAGATTCTGTTTCAGAGCGGTGCCGAACTTACCGGCGTGATTATGAATGATCGCCATGCCCCGGGTCTGAAACAGGAGCTGATCAGGGAGACTTACCGGCTGCAGCGCTTTCTGCCATCACTGATGGCGAGGTTGCGCAAACGGCTGGATAAAATGGTGTTGCTTAATCAGGAGCTGTGAACATCGGACCTGGAAGGCCCTCGCTACACTAAGAGAAACAACGCCTGCTGGTTCCTGAAACTCTTCCTTCTCAATACAGATCATCCTCTGCCTGCCCCGCTTACAAGCGGCTGGATAAAATGGTGCTGCTTAATCAAAAGCTGTGATCAGAAGCTGAAAGGCATAACGCGGGATATCGGACCTGGAAGGCCCTCGTTACAACGGGAACAATACTGTAGCGAGGCACGCCCTCGTGCCGATTGTCGGCCTCTTTTCGGCACGGGGACGTGCCTCGCTACATCAAGAGAAAAAACGCCTACGGGTTTCTGAAACTATTCCTTCTCAATGAGAATAAGGGTCACATCATTCTCTGCCTGCCGCGCTTACAAACGGCTGGATAAGATGGTGCTGCTGAATCAGGAGCTATGATCAGAAGCTGTAAGGCATAAAGCCGAATATCGGGCCTGGAAGGCCCTCGCTACGACAGAAACAATACTGTAGCGAGGCACGCCCTCGTGCCGATTGTGGGCCTCTTTTCGGCACGGGGACGTGCCTCGCTACACTAAGAGAAACAACGCCTGCTGGTTCCTGAAACTATTCCTTCTCAATACAGATCATCCTCTGCCTGCCCCCGCTTACAAGCGGCTGGATAAAATGGTGCTGCTTAATCAAAAGCTGTGATCAGAAGCTGAAAGGCATAACGCGGGATATCGGACCTGAAAGGCCCTCGCTACAACGGAAACAATACTGTAGCGAGGCACGCCCTCGTGCCGATTGCCAACCTCTTTTCGGCACGGGGACGTGCCTCGCTACCAAGATTCGATAAACAAGTATTATCAGTCTTTCTCAATAAGAATAAGCGTCAGATCATCCTCGGTCTGCCTCGCTTGCAGACGGGCCATCAACAGATGATCAGCAGCTGCCGCTAATGGCATAGACTGGCTGGCAGTAATGGCTTGCGACATCGCGTCAGAGAATGGCTCTGCTGCGTCCTGAAAACCATCCGAGTAGATCAGTATCCGCTGTCCGGATTCGACAACCAGGCTCAGCATCTCATAGTGCTCTACACCCAATCCTGGCAGCACCCCCTCAACCTCGATCCGTTCTGTTCCCTTATCGGTCATCAGCAACGGATAGGGCTGGCCTGCGTTAACCCATTCAAGCTCACCATCAGCAGACAGCCGCACCGCTATCAGAGTGGCCAGCGTTTCTTTAAGCAATGGATCCTGCTCGAAGCCCTCGGACAGCAACGCAAACAAACCGGTCAGCTCCGCTTGCTGATTTGAGATCGCAGAAGTCAGGCCACGAAGATAACCAGCCAGGGCATAGGCGTAGCCTTTTGCTGCCAGCCCGTGCCCCATCAGATCCGCCATCAGAATCATACTCTGAGAATCCTGCTTCTGGAGCTGCACCAGATCGCCACCACCGGGCTCCGGGTTCAGGCTACGCAGTTGTACCGAATATCCGGGAATCTGAGCCGGTAAGTTCGGTTGCAGCCCAAGGCTGGCCTGCTGCTCCAACTCATGACGAATCTGCTGTTGCAGATAGCTGCGCCGCTGAATGACCCGTTCGATGCAGCCAATCAGCTGCTCACGGCTGACCGGTTTCGCGAGAAAATCATCGATCGGCCGGCTCAGTGCCTGACTGATTTTATCCGGTTCTGAACAGCCTGAAAGATAGATAAACGCAGTGTCAGCGACATCTGGAATATGGGAAAGCTGATCGAACAGCACCGGGCCATCATGCTCTGGCATCTGAATATCGCAGATCACCAGATCCGGTTGATAGCGCAACACTTCATCAAAGCCCTGCTGCACGCTGTCTGCCTGCACCACCTGATAATGATCTTTTAGGTAAGCGGCAATAACAGCGCGATAACTGGGATCATCATCCACCAGCAAGAGGGTTTTCTGTAGTTCGCTGCCAGTATCAACCGGCTGTCGCAGCAGCATCAGGTTATAGGCATCCTGACGGTAACAGGCCGGTACATAACGGATATCCTGAAACATCTGTGCCAGTAACTTCAGCCCCATACCACTTTCGGCCGCTTCCAGCGGGTCATCGCTATTGATCAGTCGACTGAAGTCATTAAAGCTGGGGCCGTTGTCCTTCAGCTCCAGCCACCAGTACTGTTCATCCTTGCTCAGGCTCAGCACTACATCAGTCGGACGAGGATCAGGATAACGGTATAAATTAACAATCAGTTCTGCGCAGGCCAGTTGAAAAGACTCAATGCCGGGCGCATTCTCCGCTTGCAGCACCTCGGTTAACGCTTCCCGTATCCGCCTCGCCTCGATTAATTCAGGCTGCAGATGCCACTCGGCCAGTCGCTTCAGCATCGTTAATCCCCATTTTATGACCATTTCTCAATAGCTTATCTTGTCACACCCTACCCCCTAGCATAGGCTAAAGGGAAGCATTTTGGCTGGAGAGGACGTCCTATGCCCGTACCTGCTGTAAACCGTATTCTGTTGATCGAAGATGATCTGTCGATGGCGGCTGTCTATCGCAGCTACCTCACCGGACTGAACTATCAGATCCACCATGAAGAGACTGGCCATGGTGGCCTGTCTGCCATGGCCAGGGAACAGTTCGACGGTGTATTGCTGGATCTGACGCTACCGGACATGAACGGTCTGGAGATCCTGCAGAAAATCAATCAGGATGAGCTGCAACTGGAGGTCATTGTTACCACCGGTGACTGCTCGATGAATACTGCCATTGAAGCGATGCAGCTGGGTGCACGGGACTACCTGACCAAGCCTTTCAGTAAAGACCGACTGATCACCACCCTGAATAACAGCTTCGAAAACCAGAAGCTGAAGCGGATTGTTGAAACCTATCGCGAAGAGATCGACCGCCACAACTTCTGTGGCTTTATCGGTTCCTCTCTGCCGATGCAACGGGTTTATCAGGTGATCGACAGCGCCGCCAGTTCAAAAGCTACCATCTTTATCACCGGCGAAAGCGGTACCGGTAAAGAGGTCTGCGCCGAGGCGATCCACCAGCGCAGTGAGCGCCAGTCCGCACCTTTCATCGCCCTGAACTGCGGCGCCATTCCTAAAGACCTGATCGAAAGTGAGATCTTCGGTCACGTAAAAGGCGCATTCACCGGCGCATTGAAAGACCGTGACGGTGCAGCCAGCGCCGCTCAGGGCGGTACGCTGTTTCTGGATGAAATCTGCGAAATGGAGCTAGCCCTGCAGTCCAAACTGCTACGCTTCCTGCAGACCGGTACCCTGCAGAAAGTCGGTAGCGATAGAACCGAACAGGTTGATGTGCGCATCGTCTGCGCCAGTAACAAAGACCCGCTGGCCGAAGTACAGGCCGGAAACTTCCGTGAAGACCTGTATTACCGCCTGCATGTACTACCGATCCATCTGCCACCGCTACGGGAACGGGAAAACGATGTGCTTGAGATCGCCCGCAGTTTCCTTGAGCAGTACTCCAAAGAGGAAGGCAAAGAGTTCGCCGGCTTTACCGATGACTGTGAACTGCTACTGAGCAACTACAACTGGCCCGGTAACGTACGCCAACTGCAGAATGTGATCCGCAACATTGTGGTACTGCATAGCGGAGAACAAGTCACCCAGAGCATGCTACCGGCACCTCTGGATAGCTTAGGTGCATCGGGATTTAATGCCACAAGCACTTTAACCTCTGTACCGCCAGCCGCCCAGGCACCATCAACACCCGTGCCGCCCCCTTCTTTTAACACTGCCGATGTCGCAGGCCCGGTGGGCGATAAGCTGTCTGAGCTGATCCGGCCGATGGCGGACGTTGAACGGGAAGCGATTGAGCGGGCTATCGATCTGTGCGGCGGCAATATCCCTACCGCTGCGCACTATCTGAAGATCAGCGCGGCAACCATCTACCGGAAGCGTAATAGCTGGAAAGAACAGGATCAGTAGCCGAACCTGATCATATCGATAAAATTGTAGTGAGACTCAGCCTTGTGCCGGCAATCAGTTAAAATCGGCACGTGGGCGTGCCTCGCTACGATTGGCTGTTGTAGCGAGGGCCTTCCAGGCTCGATATTCAGCATTATGCCTTACAGCTCCTGATTTTATCCGACCGTCTGCGCAACCTTGCCATCAGTGATGGCAGAAATCGCTACAGTCCAGCCGGTCAATGCCAATAGCAGTGACTGCAGGCGTTGTTTCTCCCGGTGTAGCGAGGCACGCCCTCGTGCCGATAATCAGCTTAAGTCGGCACAAGGTCGCGCCTCTCTACAAATTAAGATCTCTGCTTCAGATGCGCCTGCAAAACCTCAAGGCTCTGCTCCACCAGCTCGGCAAAGACAATGATTTCAGCCTTCACCGAATGCCCTGCCCGGCATTCTGCTTCCAGCTGTCGGGCTCGGTCAGACATTTCCTGCAAACCATACAGTGCACCACTGCTACCCAGAGTATGCAGATTACGCTCGATCAGAGCGGCATCGGATGCTTTATCCAGCAGCTGTTGCAGGCGGGATTGAGCATCCTGGATAAAGACCCCGGCCAGCTCAGGAAGCACTTCTTCAGAGGTATCACGGGCCAGTTGATCCAGCTGTTCAATTTTCAGCAGGTCCTCTACGCTGGTTGCCCCCAGAGAGAGCTCCGACACACCAGGATTTGAATCAGCTTCTGCGGTTTTGTGCAGCTCTGGCGTCAGATACGGTGCCACGGTCTGCAGCAGCACAGTCTTATCAAGGGGTTTTTCAAGATGTCCCTGCATCCCCGCCTCACTGAAACGACGTTTATCCTCTTCCTGAGCATAGGCGGTAAACGCGATCACCGGTGTCTCAGTCCACCAGGGTTGTTGACGTAATTGTTGCAGCGTCTCGATACCTGACATGCCCGGCATCGAAATATCCATCAGAATCAGATCGAAACTCTGTTCGGAACAGAGTTGAATAGCTTCGCGCCCATCTCCGGCACAGCTGACCTGTAGCGCTGATTTCTCAAGCATTGTTCTGGCGACTAGTCGATTGGTGGCACTGTCATCCACCACCAGAACCCGTCCGGACAACGGAGTTTCAGCAATGCCGGTGCCGGTCTGAGCTGGTTCCGCTATGTGCAATGGCAACTCAAACCAGAATTCGCTCCCCAGTCCCGCCTGGCTGGAAAAACAGAGCTCTCCACCCATCAGATTCACCAGTTTATAGCTGATCGCCAATCCCAGCCCTGTCCCTTCAGGTGTGGCAGTAAAAGCGGCCTGCCCCGAAGCATGGTTAATAGTGGTGAACTCAGAGAATATTTTGCTTTGTTCAGATTCAGGAATACCCATTCCGGTATCGGTAACGCAGAAACGAAGTCGTTCGTCTTTCATTCCAGCCTTCAGATCGACCGCCAGTGTCACCGCACCGTAATCGGTAAATTTAATCGCGTTACCGATCAGATTGATCAGTATCTGGCGCAGCCGCTGGCCATCCAGTGCGACCCAGTCAGGCAGGTCAGATGCGATACTCAATGTCAGGCCGATGGACTTCTCGTCCACCCGCAACTGAAACAGCTGCTGTAATTCATTGGCCAACGATCCCAGATGACAGGGTGCAGTGACCAGCTCCATCTTATCGGCGTCAATTTTGGAAAAGTCGAGAATATCCGAAATAATAGTCAGTAGCCCGCGACCAGAGCCCAGCGCACTTTCCACATAACGGCTTTGCTCAGAAGAAAGGGATGTATCTTCAAGTAGCTGCAACAACCCGAGCACCCCATTCAGCGGAGTACGGATCTCATGGCTCATCATCGCCAGAAAGCGACCTCTGGCACTGTTGGCGTGTTCCGCCTCTGCCACTGCGTTCTGCAGTGATAGCTGAGTCTGCTTCTGCTTACTGATATCAAGATGGGAGACGATCACCGAGCCGTTCTCAGCCTGAGTTTCATGAATCTCTATCCACTGCCCTGGCTGTAGCTCATACTCCTCTGTCACCGGTAGCTGTTCATGAATCTGTAACTGCTTCGCCAACCACTGTTCCGGATTACTCTGTCCCGAAAGAAATAAGCCTTTTTGCAGACACTGCCGGAAAAACGCTTCGTAGGTTTGCCCGGTCTCCAGAGAGACTCCGGCACGTTCATATAACTGCCGGAACTGTCGGTTACAGTGAATCAGTCTGTCACCCGCACCGAATAGCGCTACACCATCCTGAGCAATCTCCAACGCATCGAGAAACAGCTGATTCTGCCGTTCGGCTTCAACCCGACGACTGATATCCCGGATCATTCCCAGAAACTGAGTACGTCCCTCAATCTGCATAGAGTTAACGCTCAGCTCTATTGGAAAAACCTCACCGTTTTTACGCAACCCGACCAGACGTCGCTGATTACCGAGAATGCCTTTTGTTCCGGGACTCTGATACTGGCTGAGATAATGATCATGCTGACTACGGTAAGGTTCTGGCATCAGCATCGAGACGTTCTGTCCTGTCAGTTCAGCCGGGGAGTAACCAAAGATCCCTTCCACCGCCAGATTCACCGAAAGGATCACCCCCTGCTGGTCAATAGTGACAACACCATCAACAACCGTATCCAGAACCACCTGAAGCTTTACTTCAGAAGCCTGCGCCGGATTATCTGTTCTGGAACCCGGCTGTGGAGCTATTTGCGGAGCCGAAGAGTCCGGCCGCTGACTGCTGACCAGGGAGGTTTTTATATGCTCGATCAGCTCCTGATTGGCCCAGGGTTTGGCCAGGAACTTATGCACCACCCCGCTGTGAACGGCATTCAGGACGGTATCAAAATCGGCATGCCCACTGAGGATAATCCGATTAGTATCCGGCCATCGGGCTTCGACCCTGGCCAGGAATTCAGTTCCGGACAAACCCGGCATGCGGTAATCGGACAGGATCAGTGCTGCCTGATTCGACTCCAGCCAGAGCAAAGCTTCCTCAGCACTGGCAGCGGCATCCACACTGATTTTTTCACGACGCAGCACACGCAACAGCGCACTGCGAATATGTTCTTCATCATCAACCAGCAGTACATCAACCTGCATATAATCATCCTTGTCGATCACTGATCAGCAAGCCTGACCAGCAAAGATTCTGAAGTATCTCAGAGTAATATACACCGACAAAGGCAGTTTCAGATGAATTCTGGCGATTTATGGTTGCACACTGAGTAGTGTGTTTATCATCCGGGTTAACAAGGAAATCCCGCAACCAAACACAAAAAGACAGCCTGCTGACCGACCTGATTCGTAACGCTTTTCAGCCTGGCCTGAGTGGCCAGATCCGCATCATCCAGCGTGGATTCGTCATTGAAGACTCCGCTAAGGCATAACCCGTAAAACCGCCTCCTGTTTGGGTTTAAAGCAGCTTCATCGGCTGGTAGTGCGATTGAACTGGTAGATAACTAAGCAAAGAAGCGGCGATGAGATCAGCTTAATTATTATTCTCTCAGTTCCTCTTTGAAGCTCGGTGTGAGAAGAGCACAGCTGCTGAATCGTAGCCGACAGCCTGGCTTTGTTAATTTTTGTAAATTGCACAGCCCCATATAGAGGATAGCGATATACTGCCCGACGAATGCAGACGACACTGGTATAGGCAGTTTCTGGTGTCTGCCAGTACACATTTTTAACACTCACGAGCTCAGCCAAATAGCGCACAACAACGAAAATGATGAAGAAAGGATTGACAGTCACACGACTGCCCAAGGAGAAAAGCTAATGAAAAAGCAGCTTGCCATTGCCGCGCTGAGCACAATACTGAGCACCCAGGCAATAGCTCATGTGATCGAGATAGACAAGAACACAGAGCTTGTTCCAATCCCCGCGTACAATCTGCCCTACGGCCCTGCCAACGGAGAAAATGCACTCAGAGCCGCGCAGGCATTTCTGGCCAGCTTTGATGATGAAACCAAAGAACACTTTGTGTTCGATCTTAAAGATTCAGTACGACGGGAATGGAGCAACCTGCCAGCAGGTATTGTGGATCGCTCAGGTCTGTCAGTGGGTGAGATGAACCCTGAGCAGCGTGCACGGTTATTTGAATTCCTGTCATCATCACTGAGTCAGGAAGGTTATCAGCATGTGATGAATATTATGGCCGCTGAAGCCTTTCTCAGCCAGGACCGCCGCGCTGAGCGACTGAAATGGGCCCCGGAAAACTATTGGATATCCTTCTATGGGAGCCCTTCAGCAGATGCTCCCTGGGGCTGGCAGTACGGCGGCCATCATCTTGGCTTAAACATGGCCGTCGAAAACAACCGTGTTGAAAGTATGTCACCGAGTTTTATAGGTACTGAGCCGGCTGTTTTCACCTACAAAGGGGTGGATTATGAGTCGGTCGTGAACATGCACCGTGCCAGCTATGCCGTGTTCGCGGCACTAACACCCGAACAACAGAAAAAAGCCGATGCGACCCGCGGCGGTAAAGATGTCGCAACCGGCCCGGGTGAAGATGGGTATATCCCTGAACAGATCGGCTTGGCAGCATCAGAGATGAATGACGCTCAACGTGATCTGCTGATCACCGCCATTGAACAGTGGGTACTGGTACAACCAAAAGAAAATGCCGACATCCGTATGCAGGAGATTATCAGTGAAATGGATCAACTGACCTTCGCCTGGCACGGTACTGACGAGGTCAACAGTCGTTGTTACCTGCGGATACAAAGTCCCAGCCTGATCATTGAGCTGCATTCATCGGGCAGAAATGTCGGTAAAACAGCGGCAAGTATGGGGCATTACCACACCATCTACCGCAATCCCCAAAATGAATATGGCGGTGTCGAACCCGATAAAAGCTTCTGGTAATCACCGTCCGGCTACAGTCATAGACCTTTACCGACTCACCATAGCAACAGCGATGGTCAGTCGGTATCAAACCATGACTTAACTGTTATAACCCATCGCCCCGGCAACCGCTGTCAGGGCCTCATCCGCCGCTAACGGCATCGACAATGTACCCGCCGGGCCTGAAGCCTGGTCACGGTTAATGCGGATCAGCGTCGCTTTTCCCAGCTGATTAACAATGCGCTCCAACGGATAACGGATCACTCCCGGCGTGTTAAAACCCGCCCCGATCTCCAGCACCGCCAGATGTTTATCGTGCATTGTGCTCAACCACTCAGAAAATGCTGTACGTTGTTCATCATAGGGTTGCTCAATAAACCAGTCGCCTCCGCGTACATTCATAAACACCGGGCCGCCACATTCAGGGCACACCGGCAATGTGCTGCGATCTTCAATAAACTGGGTGGTTTTATTCAGATGCGGCAACATCGTCGCAACTAACGGTTTGCCATCCCATACACCTTCATGGCAGCGGGAGAAGCACTGAAAACGTTCGTAGTCCCCCTGCGGGGTATAGATGCGTTCCACTGCAAAACCATTCTTGTGAAAATAACGATCGACGTTAGACGTGATAACAAAGTAGTCCCGCTCTCCCACGATCTGACGTAACGTTCGGTACACCGGAGTCTGGCCAGCATGATATACGTGATCCAGCCCGACGGAGAGATAGCCCCACTTCAAGGCTTCATCCGGGAACGGGTACCCCATCAGTTGGTACTGACACCGGGCACCATACTGCAACATGCCCGGAAAGCGTTCGGCAAACTGCGCCTCATCGGTGTAATCCAGTCCGGCGGCAGCTGACAAGCCCGCCCCGGCGCCGATCAGAACAGCATCCGCCTGTTGTAATACTTCCGCCACCTGCTCCTCAGAACATTGAGATACCTGCTTTGTGCCTGTTAACACCTCTGACAATGTCCGGATCATTGATAGCGCCCTATGGCTGTGTTGTAGATCGCGGTTGCTTCTGCGCCGTAGGTGTTGAAAACAACATGATCAATCTTGCCCGGATTATCTCTGAGCCAGTCAAACACCGCTTGCAAGGCAACCTCCGCCGCCCGCACAGGCGGGTAACCAAACACACCGGTGGAGATACCGCAAAAAGCCAGGCTATGTACACCCGCCGCTGCGGTAACTGCGAGACAATTGCGGTAACAACTGGCCAGTTGGCCGGCTTGCAAATCCGTAGGACGGCGATCCGGAATGATCGGACCGACCGTATGCAGCACATAGTCTGCAGGCAAATTATAAGCCCGGGTAATTTTGGCATCACCGGTGGCTTCATCATGGCCCTGAGACTGAATAATACGGTGGCAATCTTCCCGTAGCCGGGGGCCAGCTGCACACTGAATAACATTATCAATACAAGCATGAAATGGTTGGAAGCATCCCAGCATCTGCGAGTTGGCAGCATTGGTCACCGCGCCGATCTGCAGGGTAGATATATCTCCGTTCCAGATACTGATGGCTGTATGTTCGATCTCTTGCAATGGCAAAACAGGCAGATCGCTAGCTTGAGTAATGACCTTATCAGCCAGCTCCTGCTGCAGTAAACGGTCTATAGAATCACACAGCGCCTCTGGCAGATTTCCCGGCGGTCGAATCGTCAACGCTGCCTGAATCCACTGGCGGCGCTGGCCCTGACCCTCCGGCAGCGGATAGCGCTGGACAAAACCGGCGCTGCCTGCATCCTGCAGCAACGCGTCGATGACCGCATCGGGGTCAGTTGGTCCGTGAACGGGGTGATAAGGCTCATAAAGCCGGATTAGATCAGCATAGGAAATCATAAATTACTCAGCGTTATCCGTGGTGATGTGACCGAATACAAAATCCCCCGGCACATCTGTAGCACCGGAGGATTCTTCTTTCAGGTTCTGGATCGTCGATCGGGTGAACCAGATAACGATCAGGCAGCCTTGAATAAATTACAGGATGATCCTGATACAAAGGCAGAGCAGAACCAGAACTTCAACTCAGATTAACCGTTGAAGACCTCATCAAAGCTCAGCGGCTTACGTCCCAGTACTTGCTCTACGTCAGAGGTTACACCGGCCATCAGCCCCTGCTCTGCCAGATCGTAAAGCATGATCAGGTAATCGGCACAGGATTCCGGCAAACCATTCGCCATCGCGCCTTGCTTCAGCTCCTCGCCACTCAGCACAACATGTGGCACCGCTTTACCCAACTTTTCACCGATAATTTTAGCTATATCACCGTGAGACAATGCTTCAGGGCCACTCAGTGTGTAAGCCTGATGGTCATGCGCAGAGCTATCCAGTGCCGCAGTAACCACAGCAGCAATATCCTGAGTGGATACAAACGCTACCGCACCTTCACCGGCAGATGACAGTACGATGCCGTCGTGCTCCAGCGGGCCAACCGCAAAACCGGAGGTGAAGTTCTCCATAAAGAAATTCGGGCGCACGATGGTGTAATTAAAGCCATCGTTGATCAGCTTCAATTCGATCTTACGCAGTGGCGCAGCATCGTTATGATCCACACCGTAAGCGCTGATAAAAACAACACGGTTGATTTCAGCGGCTTTGATCCCATCAATGAAAGGCACCAATCGCTCATAGGCTTCAACATCCAGCGGGGGAGCCTGCAACACTACCGCATCGGCAGATGCCAGTGCCGCCTGGAAAGAAGCCTCATTATCATAATCCAGCTCAACGTAGCTGACGCCCGCGACCTGATTAACGTTCGCAGGAGCTCTCACCCCGCCAGTCACCTGATGCTTTTCCGTCAGCTGAGCTGCGATGGTAGAACCCAGATTGCCAGCCGCTGCCGTTACCAGAATATTCATATTCAGATCCTCAGAAAAAATACACAACAAAAAAATGAACCCTGCCAAAGCAGGGCTCTGTGATCAGTGACCCAGTGCGCCAACCTGTGCCAGGTAAGCGATCCAGTCTTCCAGGTGGTACGTTTCAGTGACCATGCCCTGATCATTGAAGTGGTGAACATCAATGGCTTTGATGGTGAAGGTATTACCGGTTGCAGGCACACCCAGCAGAGGCCCGGTATGCTTCGCAGTCATAGTAGAACGAACAACAATGGTGTTGCCCTCTTCAACCATCTCTTCAATATTCCAGTCCACATCGGAGATCACACCGTGCACCATAGGAATGAACTTCTTAAAGCCTTCACGGCCCTCTTCCTGGCCCGGGTTAGGATCGTGAGTAACCCAGTTGTCAACAATGATCTTATCCAGTTTTTCTACCTGACCTTTACCGAATGCATCGTAGAAATTGACCAGACGCTCTTTGCGACTGTCACCTGCCAGTGCTGTCATGGAGGCCAGCAGAGTGGCCAAAAGCAACCCGATTGATGTTAACTTCTTCATGTTTTCTCCTGTTTAAAAGATTACTTCATCAATGGGTTTGATAATATGAGCTAACCACTTCCGGTATTAGACCGGATTTACTTATATTATTATTAAGTATTACTTACCTATTAGCTGAATAACGAGGAAACTGAGTGGCTATCTCTGATCTGAACCGACTGAAACAGATAGCGATCTTCTGCCAGGTAATCGACAGTGGCAGCATGCGCGCAGCGGCCGAAGCACTGAAAATGACACCGCCTGCTATCAGCCAGTACATTAAGCAACTGGAACAGGAACTGGGACTATCACTGATTCATCGTTCAACACGCAGGATCAGTCTGTCTGAAGCCGGTGAGCGGTATTATCAACACGGCAAACGGATGCTGATCGCCGCGGGAGACGCTGAAGATGCCGTACATGAGGTCAAAAACACTCTGGAAGGTGATCTGCGAATCTCGGCTCCGGTGGGTCTGGCCTCTCAACCATTGGCCAAAGCCCTGAAAGAGATTCTGAACAACAATCCGGGGTTAAGGCTGACCGTGCTGGCCAGTGATCAGGAGATCAATCTGGTTAACGAACAGATCGATATCGCCATCCGGGCGGGTAAACCGAAAGAGTCGAACTTTATTTTTCATCCGCTGCGAGAGGCGACCAAGCATATCTACGCCAGCCCGGATTACCTGCAACGCATGGGCACACCGGTAGTGCCTGAAGACCTGCCCAACCACGCCTGGCTGGGTTTTCTGGGTCAGGGAGATTTCTCCGAATTACAACTCACCCACCCCAGCAATCGACGTTACAGTTACGAGCCGGAATATCAGTTACGCTTAAACAGCCTCAGCTCACTGACAGGCCATGTGCAGGAGGGTCTGGGGCTGGCTGTACTACCAGAGCTGGAAATACAGCACCTTGTACACAGTGGTGAGCTGATTAAAGTCCTGCCCGACTGGAAGATGGTAAGCATCCCTCTCTACGCATTGACGATCGATCGAAAGCAGTCTTATAAAGTACAGGCGGTACTGAAAGCGTTGAAAACATTCTTTTCAACCCACCAAGAACAATGACAGGGATAGCCAGATAGCGATCATGAATACTCAACCAACATCCATGTTTCAGCACATTACCAGAACACTCGCTATTCTGAGCCTGACTCTACCTGCAAGCGCATGGGCTCAATCCGTATCCTGTAGCTCCGAACTGAGAGCCAGCTACACCCAACACACAACGCGTTATGCCCACGGAGTGCTCGGCGACAACATTGAATACGGGGCTCTGAAGATAGAGATATCCAATCCGGGAGGTCAGTGCACTAACGAAGCAGAGACACAAGAAGCCGTGCTACCGGAATCAATGGTCTTCGAGGATCTGCAGCCGAGATTGGTTGACCTGGATGGTGATCAGCAGCCGGAGATTATTACCGTTGAATCATCCGACACAGCAGGCGCCCGCCTGGCTATCTGGGGAGTAAAATCCGGCGAACTACAGCGCTTAGCAGCAACACCCTATATCGGTCGCGCATTCCGCTGGCTTGCCCCGATCGGCGCGGCAGATTTCGATGCCGATGGCCATATAGATATCGCCTACATCGATCGCCCGCATCTGGCACAGACACTTCGGATCTGGCGCTATCAGAACGGCTCATTAACCCAGATCGCACATCGCTCAGGGCTGACCAATCACCGTATCGGCGAAGACTTTATCTCCGGTGGTGTTAGAGATTGCGGGATGGGACCGGAGATGATCACTGCGGATGATAGCTGGTCGAATGTGGTAGCTACGCGGTTTGTGGATGGGGAGCTGGTTTCTGAAAGGCTGGGACGGTTTAAGGGGGCGGAGAGTTTTTCGGTTGTTTTGGGGTGTGGGGAGCTGTGAATCAGCTAGGGAACATGCGAATAAGTCCGACTCTTTGATCTATTCCACCAATCGTAGGGCACTGAGGGCCTAAACAGCCCGTTTTATGGTCATTTATCGCCGTCTGCATACCGATTTCCCTGCATGCAAACGGATTTATCCTACGCTCGCAGCATCTGACTCACGCGCATAATGTTTACCAGAGCAAACAGCATCGCCAGTTTGTTGTCATTCTTCATCAGCCCGCGGTAACTCGCTTTGGTAAAACCAAATTGGCATTTGATGACCCGGAAGGGATGCTCTACCTTCGCCCGAATACTGGCTTCCAGGTACTCGATTTTCAATGGCACCTTATTAATACGAGGGTGCTTTTTCAGCGCCTTGACCTTACTTGGCATTTCCGCAATATACCAATCGGCTCTCACGTCGCACAATTCTTCTCACTGCTCCGCGCCACGATAACCGCTATCCGCAAAGTTAAACCCTTCCTTACCATGAAGGAGGTGTTCTGCTTGTTTAAGGTCATGCTCATTGGCCGCCGTCGTTGTGAAACTGCGCGTTACTCCGGTTTTGGCATCAACTCCGATATGGGTTTTCATACCGAAATGCCATTGATTGCCCTTCTTGGTCTGGCGCATCTCCGGATCTCGCTCGCCGGGTTTATTCTCGGTTGAGCTTGGCATCTCAATGATAGTCGAGTGATCGGGCATACTATCTTGGGATAGACCGGAAACAAACACATAGAGGCGATTTCATAGAGTGCATCCTCCATAACAGGGTCGCTCACGTTATACCACTGTTGCATTGAATGGATACGCAGCATAGTCAGTAAAGGATGAAGGCTTAAGGCCATTACCCGCTTTCGGGTAGTGTAACTCAATGACTGACTCAAGCCGATACCAAGGGTATCAGCTTCTCCATAAGACCAAGAGGCTTTTCTTTGCATCTTTGACGAAGTTCATTGGTCAACTCGATGTGAGCGAAGGAACGTTGGCGAGCCATGATTAACCCTCAGCGCAACTGAACGCAGGTTATCTCATGCTGAGGAACTTTTCGTAGGTTACTTCAGGATAGAACATTCCAATGATTAGGTAAAAGACGTAGAATTACTAAAACCTTCATTCTTAGATCCATATAAAATGCCTAACAACACTATTAGAAAAACCAAGATAATTAGCATGTTCTGTGGAGCGGGAGGTCTTGATTATGGTTTCTATAAAAATAACTTTGAGATAGCACTTTCAATTGATAATTTTGAAGCTGCAATAAAAACACATAACTTCAATTTCAAAAACAAATCAGCGATAAAAGCTGACATACTTGAATTAGGCACAAAGGGTGTACTAAATCTAATTCGAGAAAGAGTTAATAATAATGATCGAATCGGAATAATTGGCGGCCCTCCTTGCCAAGGCTTTTCTCGTGGAAATGTTTACTCACATAGCGATGACCCCAGAAATAGGCTTGCTATTCTCTATCTAGACATCATCAAAAAAATAAATAAAGAGTTCAAAATTGACTTTATTGTTTTTGAAAATGTTAGCGGACTGAAAGATAAGAAGCACACTGACACATATTCAGAGATTATAAGAAAATTCAAATCACTGAAATTCACCATACATGAAAAAAAATTAAATGCAGTAAACTTTAATGTACCACAAGATCGTGAAAGAATAATCATTACAGCATTAAACAAAGAGCACGGCCACACTTACACGTTAGAAGAGTCGAAGAATATTCTGACAGTACATGATGCAATAAATAACTTCCCGGAACCCTTGTATTATAAAAAAGGCTTACAGTCTAAAGACATCCCATTTCATCCAAACCATTGGACAATGCAACCTAAGTCAAAAAAGTTTTTAGAACCAGAAAAACTTACTCATAAAACAAGAAGCTTTAAAAAAATCAGATGGTTCGAACCAAGCCCAACTGTTGCATATGGAAACAGGGAAATACATGTACATCCAAACGGTAACAGACGTCTGAGCATATATGAAGCAATGCGTTTACAAGGTTTCCCAAAGAGCTTTCAATTATTAGGAACTTTTTCGGAACAAGTAACACAAGTTTCAAATGCAGTCCCACCACCACTCTCTTGCGTTATTGCAAAGGCTATTGCAAAATCGATTAAATCATAAAATTAGAGCATTCAAGGATTAGGATGAGCACTCTAGCTAATACTGAAGAAGAAGTTTTAGCAAAACTAAAACAAAGCACAAGCAGTAGTGATCTTATAGAAGCTACTCTCAAGACAGACGATAGAGTTTTAGCGAGAGTTACCGATGGGATATATAGACAACCTGGATCAGCTCTCAGGGAACTTATTTCAAATGCGTATGACGCTGACGCCACAAAAGTCACAATCACTACTGACGCCCCCCGCTTTGACAGGATAGAGATAACTGATAACGGACATGGGATGACCCCTGAAGCGTTATCACATGTTATCCACCATATTGGAGGAAGTGCTAAAAGGAACCTTAATGGTACAGAACTTGGAGTAACAAGTTCGACTGATCCGTTCAAAAGCCCTATGGGTAGAAAGCTAATCGGTAAAATAGGTATAGGCTTATTTTCTGTTGCTCAACTTACCTATAAATTTCAGATCATAACTAAAGTAAAAAACGATAACTTTAGAACCATTGCTACTGTTGTTTTAAAGCAATACTCTGAATCAATTGGAGGCTCAGAGCAGGACTTCCAATTTGAGTCAGGAAAAGTCAAGCTTTGGCGAGAAAAAGCAATCGATACTGAAAGTCAAGGCACCACAATTGTTTTAACAAATATCCGACCGCAAACTAAAGAAACCCTGCAAAGTAAAGAGATTTGGAACGCTTTAGAAACAAATGAAGAAGCAGACCAAGAAGACAAGGAAGTTCTTGATATAACTCCACCAAAGTTTCATGTTGGTAGGGTTACAGAAGAAAAAGACATATTAAAAGATTTTGGAGACAACAAGTATAACTCTTTGCCATGGAGTAAAGCGGACACTCCTACAATGGCTTTTAAAAAGCTTGTTGATTCAGTTTGGTCTCAAATTGGCCCTAACAATCCAAATCCAGATATTTCTAAAATATTTGACTATTACTTAAAAATGATATGGGATCTTTCTTTATCGGTTCCAATAAAATATATTGACAGACATATTTTTGACTTCCCTGTCGAAAACGAACATTTTGACTGTTTTGAACTTTCTAATAAATTCAGGAGAAGTAGAGCAGAGTCTTTAGCTTCTGATAAAAACACCACAATCAGAAGCAAACTAGGTCTTATAAACAAAGAAGAAAACGAGTTCCCATTTGAAGTTAAAATTGATGACTTATTACTATCAAGGCCTATAAAATACACCAATTTACCTAAATCAGCTCAGCATAATTTGAAAAAGCCATTAGTTTTTTTTGGAAAGTGCTCTGAAGAATTCGAACGTATCCCTGTAGAGTTTAGTGGAGGAAAGCTATCCTTTGAAGCATATCTATTTTGGAATTCTAAAATTGCTCCGTCTGATCATCAAGGATCATTAATACGTATACATGGAGCTAGCGGTACCTTATTTGACACAAGCTTCATGGATTACAGAGTTGCCGAAGCAACTCGATTAAGACAGTTGACATGTGAGATTTTTATCAACGAAGGCCTTGATGGCGCACTCAACATTGATCGAGAATCTTTCAACACTTCACATCCTCATTGTGTTTTTATAAAGAAATGGCTCCATAGTGCTCTAAGGCAGTTTGCTAGTGCACAAAAAAGAATTGCAAAAGAAAAGAACACTATAGCTAAAAAAGCATTTCAAGAAGCCTCTTACGATGAAATTGATAGCATCGTAATCAATACTCTGCAATCTACTACGAGTGATGAGTTTGTATCTCCTCCAAAAGTTCTATTTGATACAGAACTGAAGTCAATGAAGGCTACAGAGTCTCCTCAAGAGTTAGCTTCTGTCTCCTATGTTATTAAAACAGAGGAAAGTAAATCCGAAGCTAGCTCGAAGAAATCTACGAACTCTCCACTTAACCAAAAAAAGATTAAGGCAATAGCTCAAATACTTGCAAGCTTTGGATTGCTTGAAAGTTTATCAGATACAAAGCGCGATCAGTTGTTAATCGCAATATCTAAAGTTATCAGCACAGAAGGGAAGTCTTAAAATGTTTGATGATATTTTTCCTGATGACTTATTTGATGCGAGCAGTTACGAAGCGGAATCACCGATTGAGAGTAAAGAATTTTTACCGTGGCATCGCCCAAGAAAGCAACTTGTAAGAAAGCAACAATGGCTCGAGCACATCAACAGGCTTGCAAAGTACTGCTTAAATAACGGCAACCAACTAAAGTATCTTGGATTACCTGGAAGCGACCTTCTGGACATACGTTATTTGCATGATAACTTTTGCCTGGAAAACGAAATTTCACTTTCATTTCTAGGCTTCAACAATGGTGCACCAAGAAACGCAGGTAAAGAAAGTAATCTTAACATTTCTTTATCTGAAGTTAGAAACCTACAGTATATTGACGATTCTTCAATTGTTTTAAATGATGATATTAAAAATATTGCAAGAATCAACTCATACGCCCATCAACAAGCAATTAAAAAAGGGCCGTTCGATGTAGTTAATTTTGACCTTTGTGACAGCATTGCCCAAGAAGCTCCGAATAACCTGGGAACAAGCCATTACGCTACTATTAACCAAATTTTAGCAATACAAGCAAAAGCAACCAGCCCTTGGCTATTACTTTTAACAACACGAATCGGATCAACCCATGTTCATGATGAAGTTCAACAAAAACTGATACAGCTATTCAAAGACAACTTCAATAACAACGAACAGTTTAGAGAAAAGTCTTCAGATTATGGAAATTTAAATAGTGAAAGTGATATTGATATGGCTGAACATAACGAACAGCTTTACTCGAATATTTTGGCTATTTCAATATGCAAGTGGATTCTCACTACGGTTTTAGATCAACCATCACAACCAAAAGTTGAGTTGGTTAATGTAATGGGCTACACAGTAGATCAATCAGCTGAACATATGGATTTAATTTCAATAGCCATCAAGTTCACCCCTTCTTTTGCTCCTCAGCAAGATTTCTTAGGCTTATCTAGCGTATCAGACTGCAGGCTTGAAGAAGGCGAAGTTGCTTCTAAATTCATTAAAAGAGTTTTTCAAAGCCGGAACTGTGATGAAGTCCTTTCCGAAGATAGCACTTTGATGCAACAAATGGTTGACGAAATGAAGTTGCTACTTGAGAAATCCCGCTATGACGTCACTCACTATGACTCTTGGGCGACTTAATTAAAGGGATAAGCCGACCCTAAAATAGGGTCGGCTTTTACTTTCAAAAAAATAATAAAATTCTGATACAAACTGTAACTGATAGATCGATCAGTAAACTTCCCTATTTTAGCTTCTTTCTTTGAACTGTCCTGCTCTTGATTTAATAACTCTTCGACTGCACTTTCTAATTCAATCAACTTATTATTAAACTCAATAATTGAATCGCCCTGCCTGAGCCCCTTAAACTAAAAAGCCCCCGCAATGCGAAGGCTGGACCAGACAGATGGATCAAAGCAGCACTGCTGCTTTGCCCCTTCGGGCTTCGGCCATAGGCCTCGTCTCAAGTGACCTGCGTCACTTGTCGAACTGGGCAGTTCTCATCTGCCTGAACCCATTAAACAAAAAAGCCCCCGCAATGCGGAGGCTTTTTTGTTTAATCTGGTAGGACTAGGCAGATTCGAACTGCCGACCTCTACCATGTCAAGGTAGCGCTCTAACCAACTGAGCTATAGTCCTAGAGTGAGTCGTATTATAGGGATTTAACGTTGCTGTGCAAGACAGTGATTAGAGGTTTTTGTTTTTTTATTCGAAATTAGCTCGTCGTAGCCTTTGACTGATCATTTTTCGAACTCCGGTAACCTGATCGGAGTCATAAGATTAACCGTAAAACAGGTAATTCTTTCAAATTAAACGATAATTTCTCTAACGATCTGCAGCAGCGGAAGGAGTTCAGCGATGTTGATTGGTATTCCTAAAGAGATTAAGAACAACGAGTTTCGTATCGGTATGACGCCTGCCGGGGTGCGAGAGCTGGTCGCGCATGGTCATCAGGTGATGGTACAGCGGGATGGCGGCAGCGCTATCGGTTTTACCGATCAGCTGTATCAGCAGGCCGGTGCGGAGATTGTTAAAGAGCCTGAAGAAATATTCAACCGGGCAGAAATGATCATCAAGGTGAAAGAGCCGCAACCGGATGAGTGCAGGATGTTACGACCCGGTCAGTTACTGTTTACCTATCTGCATCTGGCCCCCGATCCGGAGCAAACCCGACTGTTGCTACAGTCCGACTGCATCGCTATCGCTTATGAGACAGTAACCGATGCTCATGGCGGTTTACCTTTGTTAGCCCCCATGAGTGAGGTGGCTGGCCGGATGTCGGTTCAGGCCGGTGCCCATGCGCTGGAGAAAGCTCAGGGTGGTGCCGGAGTCCTGCTCGGCGGCGTACCCGGTGTAGCACCGGCTAAGGTGGTTGTGATCGGTGGCGGTGTGGTGGGTATCAATGCCGCCCGGATGGCGATGGGTCTGGGCGCTGATGTAACGGTTCTGGATCGTTCCCTGCCACGTCTCACTCAGTTGGATGAACAGTTTGGTCCACGACTGAAGACGCTGTTTTCAACCGCTGAAACCATTGAAGCAGAGGTTACCGCCGCGGATCTTGTGATCGGTGCAGTCCTAATTCCCGGAGCAGCTGCACCAAAACTGGTTGCCCGTGAGATGCTGGAAAAAATGAAGCGCGGCAGTGTTCTGGTGGATGTGGCGATCGATCAGGGTGGCTGCTTTGAAACGTCTCACGCTACCACCCATGAGGACCCGACCTATGAGGTTGATGGCGTAATACATTACTGTGTGGCGAATATGCCGGGCGGTGTGGCGCGTACATCGACCTTTGCGCTGACTAATGCCACCCTCCCCTATGCTTTAGCTCTTGCGGATCAGGGCCATAAAGCGGCATTGAAAAATGACAGGCATCTGCTTAACGGCCTGAACGTATATCGCGGCAAGATCACCTGCGAAGCGGTGGCGCAGGCGCTGAACTATGCATATCACACCCCGGAGAATCTGCTAAAGTAAGCGCTTGATAAGGGCTTATATCATAGCTTGTATAAGCACCCGTATAAGAGCTTATTTAACCGATCTCAGCGGTGGCTTTTCAAGCTGCTGCTGAAACTCTGCGGCTGGCATCGGTTTACCCAGCAGATAGCCCTGCGCCGCATCACAGCCGGATTCGATCAGGAAATCCAGCTGATTCTGGTTTTCAATACCTTCTGCCACCACTTCCAGCCCCAGACCTTTAGCCATCGCCAGTGTCGCTACGATCAGCTGCTGATCACCGGGCTCGGTTTCGATATCACGCACAAAAGAGCGGTCGATCTTGAGGATATCGAACGGAAACTGCTTCAGGTAGCTCAACGAGGAGTAGCCGGTACCGAAGTCATCCATTGATAACTGAATACCCATCGCCCTTAGCTGGCGCAGGCTCTGCGCGGTCGCTTCATCATTGCGGAACAGCAGGCCCTCGGTTATTTCAATCACCAGACTCTCTGCCGGAAAGCCAGTCTCTTCCAGTACCTGAGACAGCATCGGCACGATGTGACCGTCGCGGAACTGACGCGGAGAGACGTTCAGCGCCAGCGAGAATTGATCATCCCAGATCTCACGCCAGATCATTGCCTGCAGGCAGGCTTCCCGGGCGATCCATTTACCGATTGTAAGAATCAGGCCGGTCTGTTCGGCAACCGGAATAAACTGATCCGGACCGACCATTCCCAGCGATTCATTATTCCAGCGCACCAACACCTCTGCGCCGGTCATCTTATGATCTTTAAGGCAGAATATCGGCTGGTAGTTGAGCGATAGTTCACCACGCTTAAGTGCACCCCGTAACTGGTGTTCCAGTTCGAGACGATTGGCAATATCGGTATTCATATCCGGGGAGTAGAAACTGAAGCCGTTGCGGCCTTCATCCTTAACCCGGTACATCGCCGTATCCGCTTTCTTGAGCAGCTCTTCCGGTTGTTCGCCGTCAGTCGGTGCTACCGCGATGCCGATACTGCCGGAAATGTAGAAACTGCGGCCCTGTACGAAAAACTCCATCCCCAGGCGACTGAGAATACGCTCAGCCAGACGTTCGACATACGTCAGGTCCTGCTGATTCTCAATCAGCAGAATAAACTCATCGCCACCATAGCGTGCCAGCGTATGCAGATCCGAGATCGTATCCTGCAGACGGTTCGCCACCGAAATCAGCAGTTCATCACCAACGTCGTGTCCCAGGGTATCGTTGATCTTCTTAAAATCATCCAGATCGATGAACATCAGCACCGCCAGGGTGTTAGTGGTCTTCGCCCGGTAAATGGCGTCGATCAGCTGATTATGCATCAGTTTACGGTTCGGCAGATTAGTCAGTGCATCAAACTGAGCCTGATAGGCGACCCGCTCTTCGTTTTCTTTACGGCGGGTAATGTCACGGATACAACTCATGCCGATCAGCTCACCATCCACCACAGAGTTACGCGGAAAGACTTCGATCGGGAATGAAGTGCCATCACGACGCAGCGCTACCGCCTCAAAACTGTTGGAGCAGTTAACGTAGTTTTCCAGCACTTCGGCTTTACCCTCTTCGCCAAACAGATCAAACAGGGTTACATTTTTCAATTCATCACGGGGGTAGCCAAACATCCGTTCAGATACTTCATTAAAATCGATGATCTTATCGCCCTGGTGCATCAGAATCGCTTCCGTTGATACCTGCGCCAGTTGTAACAAACGTGCCTGACTCTGCTGCAGCGAGGTTTCCGCCTCCTGTCGACGCCGGATCTGATCCCGACCATGGCGATACAGCAGTGTTACCAGCAACACCACCGCGATACTGAGCACCGCCAGTATCAGCATAATCTCAACATCAGAACTACCCATTCCTATGGCATGTTCGACATCCCGCAGATAAGCCACGTACCAGCCGGGCAGATGCTCTACCGCATGCCGATAGAGATCATAGTGAGCACCCTCTGTATCCTCGAGGTGATTCCCTCCAATCCAGCGCAGTTGCTGTACCTCCAGTTCGGCACTGCCAAATTGTGCGGTGTTAAGAATCATATTCTGTTGCAGGGAGCTCAGAGGTAGCAGACTGGTGAACAACCAGGGCTCATAGTTGGATGCGAAGACGATGCCATCAGAATCCATCAACAACATCTTACCCGGCACCTGTCTGAACCGTGCTTCCAATGGCTGGAGTGGGAATTTATTGACAACAACGCCGATAAAACGACCGTTCTCATCATCGATCCGGTGTGAGAAATACAGACCCCGACGATTGGTACTGGCCCCTTTAGCCGGGTAAATTGAGCTACCACCGGAAACTGCCTGCTGAAAATAGGGCCTGAAGGAAAAATTGGTGCCCAGCGTTGAAGGCTTCTTATCGAAGTCATTGGAGGCGATAAACTCCCCCCGGGTATTCAGCAGATAGCAGAGTGATGCGCCATTAAGCTGACAGATGCTGTTGAGCAGTTCCGTCATTTCCCGATCCAGAATCGGAAAAGAGAGCATTGAGATATCCGACTGACTGACGGAGAGGTAGCGGCGAACATCGGGCATCGCCGATTGCACAGCCACCTGACTGGCCCGGCCAATCATCTCCGCATCCAGCTCCTGAGCCATAATGGCAACCAGATTCTCAGCGTTCCGGTGAGCGTCTTTCTCCGTAAAATTCACCAGATGGAAATAATTGGCTGCCACGCCGATCCCTGCTGTCAGGCAACAAAGTAAAGTCAGGATGAAAAGGATACTGCGCGCTTTCATCAGCGAGGGCTCCAGCTGCGTTCTTATCTGAGCGAGGAATTAACTCTAACTCTACACAGCCGGACACAGCTTTGCCCGCTGAATAGCCAGACAAATACTCATAGTGAGTAAGCAATCAGAATCAAACAATTGTTTGATTGCGGATTTTGCACTAGGATAGTGCACCTTCTGAAATCAGGATGTCACAGACTGCGGTAAAACCGGTTCCAGAGGCAGAATTACCGTAAACCGCGTACCTTTGCCGACCACGCTTTTTACCTGAATCTCACCGCCATGCTTTTCTACAATTCCGTGGCTAATCGATAAGCCCAGGCCAGTGCCTTTGCCCACTTCCTTGGTGGTGAAAAACGGATTAAATAGCTGACCAATAACCTCTTCCGACATACCGCAACCGGTATCCTGAACAATGATTTGTATCGCATTGTCTTTAAACAGGGTGCGGATATAGATATCGCCCTTGTCTGCAATCGCATGGGATGCGTTCACCAGCAGATTCAGCACTACCTGGTTTATCTGCGCCATATTGCAGGTAAGCTCAGGCAGATCAGCGTACTCTTCATGAATGGTGCAGTGATATCTGAGCTGATTAGAAGCCACCTTGAGGGTGTCCTGAATACCCTGATTAATATTACCCGACTGCATCGCATCGCTATCGAGACGGGAAAAACTTTTCAGTCCGGAGACAATCCCTTCGACCCGCGTCACACCATCCAGTGATTCAGACAGCAGTACCGGCAGGTCTTCTTCCAGATACTCAACATCATATTGCTTCCTAGCCTCTTCACCGGCGGCAATCAGTTGCTTATCACCGGTCTTTGCCAGCATGCTATTCAGCTCACTTGAATACTTCATCAGATCGCCGGTATAGGTTTGCAGCGTACCCAGATTACTCTTCACAAACCCCACCGGGTTGTTGATCTCGTGCGCCACGCCCGCAGCCATCGTACCCAGACCCGCCATCTTCTCCGAATGGAGTAGCTTGGCCTGAGTGTTCTTCAGGGTTTTCAGGGTTTTTTCCAGCTGACCATTACGGGTCTGAAGCTGTTCGGTCCGCTCGCTCACCCGTGATTCAAGTGTCTGGTTGAGATCCAGTAATTCCGCTTCATAACGAGCCTGATCCTGACTGGCTTTATGTAGGTTCTGAGCCATCAGGTTAAACGCTTTACCCACTACTGCCACTTCGTCCCGGCCTTTTACCGGCACTGTGGTATCCAGCTTACCCTGTGCGATAGCTGACGCTGCTTCCCGCAACTTATGCAGCTGACCGGTGAGATAGCCTCCCAGAAGGAAAGAAAACAGGGCCACCAGCAGCATCTCGCCGGATGCCAGTACCAGACCCCAAGTATAGACCTTATTAATCGCCTGATTAATTGAGCCGATATGGATTCCCAGCTCTACTCTGCCGTAGACCTCACCACCTTCTTCAATAAGTGCAGAAATATCGTAAACATCATCGTTGATGTAATGGGCATCCGAATCCATCCGGAATATTTCTGACTGCTGATGAGAACTGTCTCCGGCCTCTGCAAACGGAGTCCCGTCGTCGGATACAACCCGGGCGTACACCAGATCTGGGTTCTGCATCACTTCATTAACGAAAGACTCCAGTGACGCCAGATCAAACGACAGCACGGCATCCTTGGTCGTGGTGGCGAACAGGGTGGCGGTGGTGTTGGCTCGTTTGCTCAGCGCTTCATAGTTTGATTCCCTTATGAAATCCATCATCATTACCAGCAGCACCAGCAACAGAGTGCCCTCAATCAGCGCGATACCGATGATGGTTTTCAGACGAATCGACATTCCGGTTTCCTGTCAGGGTAATTACTTCAGCAGATGTTCCAGCAGGGTAATGTTCAGATCGCGAACATCATCCCAGTCGCTGTCCTGCGCCGGCGTAAAGGCTTTGAAGTTAATCGCTTTCAGCAGTTCTGCGCCTTGCGGGTCATCCGCCATCGCCAGCAGTGCCTGCTGCACCTGCTGCGCTGTATCACTGCTGACATCGGGTGCAACCGCCACGGCATGGGGTGTGTAACCGTCAGTGGTCCAGAAAATCTTCAACTGATCACGAACCGCCGGATCGGTATTGTTAAAGGTACGAACCACCCCACCACCAGCCGGGAAGAAGCCTTTGGCAACATTGAGATAGACCGAATCATGGGATGATACATACTTGGGGCTGAACTGAATCTGCTTCTGATCCAGGTTCGCTCTTGGCACCACACTGGCGGCAAACGCTGCCGGCGAAGGAAACGCCAGCTTTTCACCATCCAACTGTGCCAAATCGGTAATCGGACTGTCTTTACGCACCACCATAATACCCTTGATCTGCTTATCCTTCTGTCGGGCAATTGCACGGTAACCCGGCTTCTGATTAAACACGGTAAAGTGATACGGGTTCATGTAGGCAATATCATACTGCCCTGCGAGTACGCGTTTTTCGAAGGTCGGTATATTCTTGGCGGTGGCAAAACGGATCTCATGGCCAGTTTTTTCACTCAGATACTGAGTCACCGGCGTCCATAACCGTGCCAGTTTCTGAGCAGACTGTTGCGGTACAATGCCGAAAGTCAGGGTATCAGCCTGCACGGACAGGCTACCGACTGACAGAACAAGTGTGGTTAGAATTCCTGTAATACGCATGTTTTTCTCCTTAAACACTCTGTGAGTCATCTGCACTGCATGACGTTAATGCTCGACAAAAATCTCAAGTATCTCTGACAGATTGATCTCCATCTCCCGGATCCGCTGAATGGATATTTCATCCAGAATAAAACCAGCACTGAGCAGCAGCACACCTTCGTCCGTCAGCATGTCGCGACTCAGTTTCATACCAACCTCCATATCAGAGCTGCGAATCACCCGATCCTGCAGGGCATCGCCCTCTTTGCTGAGCTGACTCAGCGCCTTACCCAGCATAGCGACAACCGCCGGGTTGTAGCGCTCGCTGGCGTAGCTCTGCAGATAATTCAGCGCATCTTCGGTACTGAGCGCATGCTCCTGATAACGGCCATTCACCAGCTCAACGAAGTCGTTTACGACACAGAGAATCTGCGCACTGTAGGCAATCTGATCCTGTTCCAACCCCTTCGGGTAGCCGCTACCATCAAGATATTCTTTGTGCTGCCGGATAATTTCACCGGCCGCATACAGTGGCCTTACCAGTACCATTGATGCGTGAGCCAGCAGCGGATGTTGCTGATAACGACGCTGCTGCTCAGGGGCCATTTCAATATAGGCAGGCTTGAGCAATTCATCATCAAAGCTCAGCTTGCCGAGATTACGCAACTGCCAGGCATAATAGAGCTGCTTCAACTGCTGCTCATCCAGTTTTGCCTGTTTCGCAACCGCGACAAACAGTTTATTGAGCTTAATACCCTCCTCAGCTTTTTGGCCCATTCGGCGGGCGATCATGGCTGAGAACATTCGTACAATAGCGCGGTAACTGCTGACCAGCTTACGGTTACTTTCCTGAAGCTGCCGGGTACGCTGCTCAACTTTCTTTTCCAGCGTGGCGTTCAGTTGTTCAAGACGTTTCTGTTTCTCTTCATTCTGGTGCTCAAGCAGCTCATTCTTACGGCGTAGCTCCGCCAGTTCGAAACTTTTCTGCACCACCTTGAGGACTTCCGAATCATCCCAGGGTTTAGTCATAAAGCGGCTGATACGGCCTTTATTGATAGCATCAATCGCTGACTGAGTATCAGAATAACCGGTCATCACCACCCGCTCAGTATCCGGCCAGCGTTGCGCGACTTCAGCCAGTAACTGATCACCACTGACCTCCGGCATTCGCATATCGCTGATAACCAGATCAACCGGATGCTGTTCAAGAATTTCGAGGGCGGAAGCGGCCGACTCGGCTGTATGCAGATTACATTTCAGAGGGCGCATCAGGCGCCGCAGGGAACTGAGGACCGGTGCCTCATCATCGACCAGCAGTATTGAATAGTCTGGAAATTCCATGGTTTCTCCTTAAGGACTCCTGTCTTATATCGGATACTGCCTGCCAGGTGGCTACAGATATAAGCCCACAATCTTTATAAGTCTTTGAATTACAGGCTATAACCTAGAGATTTAGCCTATACGGAAAAATTTATCCATAGCAGGTTGCCCAAAGCGGTGGATATTTATGAAAAAACCTGCAGCTTTGTTCCTATCCTGTACAGAACTGCGATCCGACCCTGCCCATTTTGAGGGCGACAATTTGAGATAATAACGACGACAACGTTATGCTGTCAGCTACCGCCTCAACCAGAGAGGGATCACTATGAAAGGCGTTATTTTCAACATTCTCGAAGAACTAGTTATCGAGACCGCCGGCATTGTTGCCTGGAATTCGATTCTGGAAAAGCTGGAACTGAAAGGGATCTATACAGCAGGCCAGAGCTATCCGGATGAAGAACTGTTTGCCCTGGTCGGTGAGATATCCACCAGTCTTAATAAACCCGCACCTGAGATAGTCGGACATTTCGGTGAGTATCTGTTTCACCAGCTGAACCAGCGATATCCTGAATTTACCACCCAGCAGACGGATCTGAGAGCGTTTCTGAAAAGCGTCCACGATGTTATCCATGTGGAGGTGCGCAAACTTTATGAATCACCCAACCTTCCTACCATCACCTGCCATGAGCCCGATGAAGACACGCTGGTGATGGAATACCGCTCACCCCGTCAGCTGTGCATTCTGGCGGAAGGTCTGGTCAGAGGCGCTGCCGAATACTATAAAACCCCGATCGAGATGACCCACCCCGTCTGCACCCACAAGGGAGCCGATCATTGTGATCTGGTGATCCGATTTCTTTAACTTTCGGGATAAGATGTTATGAGCGAGACAGAGGCATATAAACAGGCCTGGTTGCGGGAAAAACAGGCCAGACTGGCAGCAGAAGAACTGCTCGAGGTTAAGGCCCGGGACCTCTATCTCGCGAACCAGCAACTGATGGAACAGAATCAGTTATTGAAAGAGCAGCAGGCGTTGATGATCCGTAATGAAAAGCTGGCGACTCTCGGTACACTATCAGCCGGCGTAGCACATGAGATCAACAATCCGCTGGCCTTTGTACTGAGTAACATGGATAGTCTGAAGCGCTATACCGCCGCTTATAACAGTCTGCTGGAGCTGAACACTCACTGGCAGAGCCAGAATCAGCTTCCCCCCGCACTTGCAGAAAGCTTAGCGGCGCTGATCGAGGAACAGGATCTGGAGTTTGTGGCGGAGGATATTCAGGATCTGTTGCGGGACACCGATGAGGGCCTGATCAGGCTGCGGGATATTGTGCAGAGTCTGCGTCACTTCTCCCATGGCGGAAACTCCGAGCGTACCCTTTATAACCTGACAGAGGGACTGGACAGTACTCTCAAAGTGCTACAAAACGAGTTAAAGCAGGGAATAAACGTCAACTGTCTGTTTGAACCGATCCCTCCCATCCATTGCAATCCCGGCGAAATGAATCAGGTATTCCTGAATCTGATTATGAACGCCTGCCAGGCGCTGGAACAGAGCCCTGAACCGCAGATATTTATCACTACGGCGACTGAATCCGGTCAGGACCGGGAAGAGATTGTGATTCGGATTAAGGACAATGGCTGCGGTATCCCACAGGATAAACTGGAGTCCGTTTTCGATCCGTTTTTCACCACCAAGCCGGTGGGGAAAGGCACCGGAATGGGATTATCAATCGCCTACGGCATTCTCAATGAACACGGCGGCAACATCATCGTCAACAGTGCTGAAGGGAAAGGCACCTGTTTCGAGATACGCTTGCCGGTGGAAGAACCGCAAGCGGACTGATATTACAGCCCGCTGTGCTTGAGCTTCTCCAGCTGATCACGGAATTGCGCGGCTTTCTCAAATTCGAGATTTTTCGCCGCTTCATACATCTTATCTTCCAACTGACTCATAGTACGGGCCAGTTCTGCCGAGCTGAGCTGCTTGGCATCCACCTCGTAAACAGCCGTTTCTTCAGCCACTTTACGGCTTTTATTACTCTTACGACCCGGAATTGTTGCCGCACCTTCAAGAATGTCGGCCACGGATTTCTTAATGCCCTTCGGCACAATACCGTGTTTTTCATTATGAGCGATCTGTTTCTCGCGGCGACGCTCGGTTTCATCGATCGCCCGCTGCATAGAACCGGTCACCCGATCAGCGTAGAGAATTGCCCGACCATTAACGTTACGCGCCGCCCGGCCAATGGTCTGAATCATTGAGGTTTCAGAGCGCAGGAAGCCCTCTTTATCGGCATCGAGGATTGCCACCAGCCCCACTTCCGGCATATCAATACCTTCCCGCAGCAGGTTGATCCCGACCAGTACATCAAACTCACCGATCCGCAGGTCACGGATGATCTCAACCCGCTCTACAGTATCGATGTCCGAATGCAGATAACGGACTCTGACTCCGTGTTCATCCAGGTACTCGGTCAGATCCTCTGCCATACGCTTGGTCAGTACGGTGACAACCACACGCTCTTTATTAGCAACAACGGTGTTGATCTCGCCCAACAGATTATCCACCTGGGTCTGCGCAGGTCGTACCTCAACCACCGGATCGACAAGGCCGGTCGGTCGGACCACCTGTTCAACCACCTGCCCCGCCTGGGCAGCCTCATACTTACCCGGTGTGGCAGAGACAAAGATCATCTGTGGTGCCAGCGATTCCCACTCCTCGAACTTCATCGGTCGGTTATCCAGCGCCGACGGCAGACGGAAACCGTATTCAACCAGAGTCTCTTTACGGGACCGGTCGCCTTTGTACATGGCTCCCAGCTGTGGAATGGTCACATGGGATTCATCGATCACCACCAGCGCATCATCCGGCAGATAATCAAACAGCGTTGGCGGCGCCTGACCCGGATCACGACCGGACAGATAGCGGGAGTAGTTTTCGATACCGGAGCAGTAACCCAGCTCCATGATCATCTCCGTATCATACATGGTGCGCTGCTCCAAACGCTGCGCTTCCACCAGCTTTTCGTGCTTACGCAGCTGCTCCAGACGGCCCTGCAGTTCGACTTTAATGTCGCCGACCGCATTAACCAGGACATCCCGCGGCGTCACATAGTGTGACTTCGGATAGATACTCGCCCGGGGAACACGTCGCAGTACTTCACCGGTCAGAGGATCAAAATAGCTGAGGTTCTCAATTTCATCATCGAACAGTTCAATCCGTACCGCTTCTTTCTCAGATTCTGCCGGGAATACATCAATCACATCACCACGTACCCGGTAAGTACCCCGATGGAGTTCAACATCATTGCGGGTGTACTGCAGTTCAGCCAGACGACGCAGAATAGAACGCTGATCAGCAATGTCTCCACGATCCAGATGCAGCATCATGCCCAGATAGAGCTTAGGATCACCCAGACCGTAGATCGCCGATACTGTAGCAACGATGATCGCATCATCCCTCTCCAGCAACGCTTTGGTGGCGGACAAACGCATCTGCTCAATGTGTTCATTGATCGAGGCATCTTTTTCGATAAAGGTGTCTGAGGATGGTACGTAGGCTTCTGGCTGATAATAGTCGTAGTAAGAAACGAAGTACTCAACCGCGTTATTCGGGAAGAATTCCTTGAACTCGCCGTACAGCTGGGCCGCCAGAGTTTTGTTATGGGCCAGCACAATGGTTGGTCGCTGCAATTCAGCAATCACGTTAGCTACGGTGAAGGTCTTACCCGAACCGGTTACACCCAGCAGGGTCTGCGCTGCCAGACCGGCATGAATGCCATTAACCAACTCACGGATTGCAACAGGCTGATCACCTGCTGGCTCAAACTTCGACTGTACCTGAAATCGCTGCTTCATTGTGTCCGGTATCCTGAAAAACGTAGCCGGACATTATACCCATCCCTGATGGAATCTGTCGTGGTTTACCCGGCAAAAGATCGCTGATTTCAGATACCGGATTCAGTCCGGTTTTCCGGCTGTTGAATCAGCAGTACAGCGCAGGTTGCAAGAGGAAGAAAACCAAGCACGCTCAGCAAAGCGATAATCTGTAGCGGAGAATTCCCTAACGCGAAATACGGCATATCACTGGTCATCAGGTAAACCACCGCCCGTAACAGATAGACAACTCCCGGAATCAGAGCGGCAAAAATCAGCATCATCCGCAGCATACACAGTGGACTGCGACGATCAGTCAGTATTGCGGCGACCAGCAACAGGAACTGCACACCCAGTATCAGGCTATTCAAAATGGAGCGATATTGATAATTCTCCGATAAGGACCACTGACTGAGGACCATCAGCGACGCAGGAAGCACCAGATACCAGAGGCTACAGCTGTGCCCCGAGAGCTTTCTGATCGCGCTCAGAAACAGGAACAATGACACTGACATCAGCCCCATCGACAAAACCACGGTCACCAGAATGCTCAGACTGCCCGTCTGCAGAATGAACCAACACCCCAAAGCACCGAGAGCCAGACCGCAGGCCCAGAAAAGACTGCTTCGTCTGCGGGAAAGCCCTGCCATGGTCGCGGTCGGCAATAACAGAGCAAGGGTAGAAAAAAAGATAAGTTTTACGAGCAGAGGCGTATCCAAGACCATCAGCCAATCCATCCTGAAATTATCGCTATTCCTTTAACATTGCCTCACTGGCAGATAGCAGTTTCATATTAGACAAAGCTGTATTAGCTGTCTTGCTTTAACCCGCCATACACTACCCAAAATGACATCTGCAACCGACGATGAGAAGCAGCTTTACAAAACTTTGCTTTGCTTCACACAAGTTTCATTTGGCATTTGTTACAACAGCGTCTAGAATCACGATCGAGTTTTAAGACGACCGGTCTAATTAATATGAATCGCCCTAAGAGAAACGAACACAACCGCGAAAAAATCCTCCAGGCGGGTGTCGAGCTGTTTAACAAAAACGGTTACCACGGCACAGGTTTGAAACAGATTCTCGATGCCTGTCAGGTACCGAAAGGATCTTTCTATAACTACTTCGAAAGCAAAGAACAGTTTGCTGTTGAAGTGCTGGCGTATCACCACCAGCAGGAGGATGAAAAATGGGCATCACGGATCGATGAATCTGAAGAAAACCAGTTAGAGGCTATGCGTAAAGCGATCTACCTGTTTATCAAAGATTATGAAACTGATCCCGAAACCGCATGCAGTCTGATCCCGACACTGATGGGAGAGATCGGTAACGCCACCGACTCTTTCCGGGAAATTATTCGCTACTCCTGTGAGCAGATAATTGACTGTATTGAGGAAGATTTTGAAAAAGCCCAGAAAACCGGCTGCGCAAGGAACGACTTACCTCCTCGCCAGTTGGCAAAAATGTTCTGGGATATGTGGCAGGGAGCCCTGCTGCGCTGCAAGGTCGAAGCGTCGACACAACCGCTGCGCGATCTTGCTGAAACCTGTTACATACTGCTACAACCGCCAGGCCGTGCCGACGGGAAGTAAAGGACACTAACCATGAAGATGAAACATATCGTTACCCCGGCACTGCTCAGTATTGCCCTAATCAGTTCTCCCCTGGCTTATGCAGAAGGCGCCCCACAGGGCCTGCCAGCAGAGGTGATTCATGTTAAGAATCAGCCCCTGACTCACCATATTGAGGCGGTAGGTACTCTCCAGGCCAATGAATCAATCATCCTGCGCCCGGAACAGAGCGGCCGAATAGAACAGATTCTGTTCCGTGAAGGCAGCCAGGTCAGTTCCGGTGAGAAGCTGCTGGTACTGGAGTCATCCCTGTATCAGGCAGAACTGGAACAGAGCAAGGCACGGGTTAATCTCAGCCGTATTGCCTACAAACGTGCAGCCAGTCTGGTGAAGAAAAGAGTTGGATCTCAGCAGGATCTGGACTCATCCCTGGCGCAGTTAAAAGTCGATCAGGCTCAGCAGGCACTGGCTCAGACCCGACTGGATAAAATGACTATCCGGGCTCCGTTCAGCGGTACCGTGGGTTTACGTATGGTCAGCCCTGGTGACTACGTTACTGCTGGTCAGGATCTGGTTGAACTGACCGATTCAGCAACTATGAAACTGGAATTCCATGTTCCTGAAAATCAGCTGACCAAACTGCATATTGGTCAGTCAGTTAAGCTGGATATCGACGCACTGCGCGGCGAGGAGTTTACCGGCGAGATCTATGCTATCGCGCCCAGCGTTGATGCCCGCAGCCATAACATCACAGTCCGCGCCCGGGTTGAGAACCGCGACGACCTCCTGCGACCAGGTCTGTTCGCCCGCATCCGTATCATAACCGGCCAGAACAACGCTGCCGTAATGGTGCCGGAAGAGGCGATTATTCCTCAGAACAACAGCTTCTTTGTTATGAAGGTCGTTGACGGCAAAGTGGCCATGGCCCCCGTAGAGCTGGGCATCCGCCGTAATGGTGAGGTGAACATTCTGGCTGGCCTGAACGCTGACGAAGTGATTATTACCGCCGGTCAGATCAAGCTGTTCCCGGGCATGCCGGTCACCCCTGTTTTTGTTGATGGCAGCCAGCAACCGACTGCTGAGCCAGGAGCTTAATACTTATGATTCTGTCTGAAATCAGCATCAAACGCCCGGTACTGGCGACCGTTATGAGCCTGCTGATCCTGCTGATCGGCGCGGTTTCATACGAACGCCTCACCGTGCGTGAATACCCCAAAATTGATGTGCCTGTGGTGACTGTTGAAACCCAGTACCCCGGTGCCAGCGCTTCTATCATTGAATCTCAGGTTACTCAGATCATCGAGGATTCTCTGTCCGGTATTGAAGGCATCGACTTCATTAAGTCGATCAGCCGCTCCGGCCTGAGCCAGATTACGGTCACCTTTAAACTGGACCGGGATCCGGATAATGCCGCCAGCGATGTCCGCGACCGTGTTGGCCGGGTCCGTGGCGATCTGCCTGATGATGTAGAGGAACCGATCACTGCGAAGACCGAAGCGGATGCTCAGCCGATTTTCTGGCTGGCGCTCTCTTCCGACCGTCATAGCATGATGGAGATATCGGATATCGCTGACCGCATGGTCAAAGACCCTCTGCAGACCGTTAACGGCGTTGCCAGTGTGATGCTGTTCGGTGACCGCCGTTACGCCATGCGTATCTGGCTGGATCCTGCACGGATGGCAGCCTATGAAGTCATTCCGCGGGATATCGAAAGCGCTCTGAGCAGTCAGAACATCGAGATTCCAGCGGGCCGCATCGAAAGTAATCAGCGTGAATTCAGCGTTCTGTCCCGTACTGACCTGAACAGCGTGGAGCAGTTCGAGAACATCATTATCCGTCAGGATAACGGCTATCCGGTACGGATCCGTGATGTTGCCCGGGTTGAGATTGCGCCAGAGAGTGAGCGTAACAAGTCCCGCTTCAAGAGCGAGCCTGCTGTTGCACTGGGTGTGGTAAAACAGTCCACCGCTAACCCACTGGATGTTTCCCGGGGTATTCAGGAGCGTCTGCCGCAGATCGAAAAAGCACTGCCGGAAGGCCTGAAAGTTGAGCTGGCTTACGACTCTTCGATCTTTATTGCTGAGTCTATCAAGTCAGTATTTAACACCATCCTGGGTGCCAGCCTGCTGGTTGTCCTGGTGATTTTCTTCTTCCTGCGTAACCTGCGTGCGACGCTGATTCCGATTATCACTATCCCGCTGTCACTGATCGGTGTCTTCGCGTTTATGCTGATCATGGGTTTCAGTATTAACACCCTGACGCTGCTGGCGATGGTACTCGCAATCGGCCTGGTGGTGGATGATGCCATCGTTATGCTGGAAAACATCTACCGCCACGTTGAAAACGGTCTGTCACCGATTCAGGCTGCTTTCAAGGGCAGTAAAGAGATCGGTTTTGCGGTTATTGCTACCACACTGACACTGGTCGCAGTTTTTGCGCCGGTAGCCTTTACACCCGGCCGGACCGGCAAACTGTTCACTGAGTTTGCTCTGACCCTGGCAGGTGCTGTTGTAGTATCCACCATTATCGCGCTGTCTCTGTCGCCGATGATGTCTTCTCGCCTGCTCAAGCACGAGAAAAAGCACAGCGCGCTGTTCAATCTGATTGAGGGCTGGCTGCAAGGAATGACCCATGGATATCAGCGCCTGCTAGGCAAGATACTGAAATCCCGCATGCTGGCCCTGCTGATTATGGCGATCAGCTTCGGCGGCGCTGGCTACTTCTAT
>JAOXSA010000175.1 GCA_025800245.1 Amphritea sp.
ATGGTCAGACTGTCATGCAGCGCCTGATAGCGATTCCGGCGGTTCTCTTTCACCACCATATGCAGTAACAGACTACCGCTGATAATCAGACCAAGAATCAGAAAGATCAGCTTCTGCTGCAGGGCCGCTATCTGCGCATCACCACGATTAAATGCTTCGTTATTGAGGTGATAGTTTTCCAGCGTAAGCCTCTCGATAGTCGCCAAATGGGGCTCAATAGCATTCCGAATCTGTGTTGCGATGGCGGGATTTTCTTTCAACTCACCAAACACCTTTGGCTCCTGCTTCTGTAATTCAGCAAAAGCCTGATTCAGAATTTTCTCCCCCTGCTCGATATCGTTCAGATGTTCACCATCCAACCCTTCCAATAGTACCGGGAAACGGCTCCAGAGCAGATCGTAGCGATCCTGAATACGCTCTACCGCGTGCTGATCTTCATGGTAGTAATCCAGCGCATCGTAAAACCGACGCATCTCGATACGCAACTGAAACATCGACCAGACACTGGTGCCATAGCGCGCCTCGAGAATCTGGATCGATTCACGCAGCTGTACCAGACTG
>JAOXSA010000178.1 GCA_025800245.1 Amphritea sp.
AGCGTTCAGTGTAAAGCCATCCGGTGCAGACGAACCGGTAGTAATGGAGAAGCTCAAGCTGGCTGATTCATCCGCATCGGTCGCGGTTAGCTGACCGGAGATGGCGGAGTCACCTTCATTTACAGCCGCAGTGACATCAGAGCCAGCCACCGGCGTATCGTTGGTACCGGTCACGGTGATCTGGATCTGCTGCGTATCCGTCGCACCGTGCTCATCGGTCACAGTGACCGGGATGGTCAGCACCTGGGTATCACCCGCATCCATACCTTCATAGGCACTATCTTGTGGATTAAAGCTGTAGCTACCATCGCTATTGAGGGTAAAGCCATCCGGTGCAGACGAACCGGTAGTAATGGAGAAGCTCAGGCTGGCTGAGTCATCCGCATCGGTCGCGGTTAGCTGACCGGAGATGGCGGAGTCACCTTCATTTACAGCCGCAGAGACATCAGAACCGGCCACCGGCGTATCGTTGGTACCGGTGACGGTGATCTGGATCTGCTGCGTATCCGTCGCACCGTGCTCATCCGTTACGGTGACCGGGATGGTCAGCACCTGCTGATCACCAGCATCCAGCGCGTCATAAGCACTGTCTTGCGGATCGAAGCTGTAGCTGCCATCACTGTTCAGGCTAAAACCTGCTGGCGCGGAGAAACCCGGGCTGAGACTGAATGACAATGTCGCACCATCATCAACATCGCTTGCTGTCAGCTGACCACCGATCTGAGCGGCTCCCTCTTCAACCGTTGAGACGATATTAGCGTCGGCAACCGGCGCATCATTGGTACCCTGCACGGTAAGATGGATCTGAGCTGTACTTTCCAGACCACCGGCATCCACTACCTTAATGGGAATAGTGATAACCTGACTATCACCCACGGCCAGATGATCATAGGCCGGATTAGTCGGATCAAAACTATAATCACCATCAGCTGCCAGCGTAAATCCTGGCGGCAAAGAGAAACCATCGGCAACGGTAAAGGTCAGTTGATCATTAAAGTCCTGATCAACCGCATCCAGCTCACCGGATGCAATCGCAGCACCTTCAGCCACGCTGAACACTTCATCAGAAAGCACCGGTGCTTCATTAATGTCATTCAGATCGATAACGATCTGTTCAGTAAACTGGTTATTAGACGGATCCGTAACGGTGATCTCTACGGTGTGCTGC
Source organism: Amphritea sp. (assembly GCA_025800245.1). Lineage (GTDB taxonomy): Bacteria > Pseudomonadota > Gammaproteobacteria > Pseudomonadales > Balneatricaceae > Amphritea. Next base: position 1,169 of record JAOXSA010000178.1, read on the forward strand.
GCCTGTGTTTCGAAATCAAATACAGCGCCATCCCGGATAACCAGCTGATTGCCAACAATCTCAAACTTATCAGCCCCTTCACCGGTCAGTTCATAAGAGAAACCAAAGGCGTTGTCATTATCGATCGCCGCGATAGTCGCAACAACGTCTCCTGCGGCGGCATTCTCATCAAAATCATATGCCGAAAGCTCTATATCTACCGGCGCCTGGTTCACCACTTCTTCAGCAAAATCGGCCAGATTATCGAAGTTGATAGTGACAGGAACATCGATAGAGAAAGCACTGCTATTGCTGCTCACCTGTACACTGAACTGAAAGTCAGTATCGGATTGCAGTAACAGATCACTGTTCAGAACAAGGCGGTCGCCTTCAATGCGGAACTGAGAATCGTCAAGCAGGAATGAAAAGTCACCGCCTTCCACGGGTACATTTAACGTCGCCAGTTCAGTGCCGACAGGTAACACACCCTCAGATGTAAGGGCATCCAGCAATTGTGGATTAACCTGAAAATTGAAACCTTCAGATTCAATTTCGGGCAGTAACTGATCATTCATTTCATGATCAATGCGGCCCTGAATATTCTGTTTGAAAAGCTCCTCTGAACCCTGCTGATCACGGCCAAAAATATCATCAGTGATTTTCCGGTTCGGATTCACCCGCGAGGTCGCTTCGCGGTTAAACAGATCCTCTGTTGCTGAATTACGGGTATTGTCTGAAGCCGGTGTTTTGTTGTCAGCCATTTCAGGAGCCTCTACATCTTTTTATAGCCCAACCACATTTTGAGAATAAAACAATTGTTGGGACGGCAAAAAAAAGCTCTAATCCTTGAGAATCCGAATAAACAGATGCAATATACGTTGAATCAAAATTACCTGAATTCAACACCTTGCAGTCACATTCAGAGACACTGAGCTCTTATGAGTAGGAAAAGGTCGAATCAATTTTCGCTTAAGCGACTTAAAACACCGGGAACATGGAGTCATCCGAGCGTTTTAATGTCCTCACTGGCCATTAATATCCTGGCGCTGGCTTTACCTACGGTCATACTTCAAGTCTATGACCGTATAATCCCCAATCAAGCCACTGGCACCTTTATATTCCTCATATTGGGCATGCTTGGCGTCGTTGTGCTGGATACTGCGCTACGCATCTTTCGTTCCACCATTCTGAGCTGGAGCGGCGCACAGTTTGATCATCGCGAAAGCCTCAAAGCGATGAACCATATCCTCAGCACCGACAACGCTGCATTTGAGAGCAAACCCGCTGGCTACTATCTAGATAAAGTTCACGCACTGGAACAGATTCAGGAATTCTACTCTGGACAGTCCGTATTGCTGATCATGGATCTGCCATTTGTATTGTTATTCCTGGGCCTGATCTGGATTATCGCCGGGCCACTGATCGTTATTCCACTGACCCTTCTGTTTCTGTTCTTCATCATTGCGATCATTACCGGTCGCAAGCTGAGGCAGGCGCTGGAAACCCGCTCCATCATGGAAGACCGGCGTCAGAACTTTATTATCGAAACCCTGAAAGGGGTTCATACGATTAAGTCAATGGCTATGGAAGCTCTGATGCTGCGTCGCTATGAGCGCCTGCAACACCAGTCTGCCGAGAGCGTATACGACCTGAGCCGGATCAACAGCATCGTGCAGGGTATCGGAGCGACTTTCTCCCAACTGGCAGTAGTGTCTTTCGTCGGTATTGGCAGCCTCTATGTTATTGATGGCGATCTGACTGTCGGTGCACTTGCAGCCGGCACGATGCTATCAAGCCGGGTACTACAGCCGGGCCTCAAAGCGATGGGGTTCTGGTCACAATTCCAGACCCTGCGACTGGCACTTGATCGCGTTGCCGATCTGTATGAGCAACCAGAAGAACAGGGCGGCGAAATCCGCAAAGAGGTTGGCCTGGAAGGTAAAGTCGAAATTCGCAACATGAGCTTTAAGCATCCGGGACAGACAGACAATCTGATCAGTGATCTTTCTCTGGTTGCCTATCCGGGCGAAACCATCGGTATTACCGGCAGTAACGGTATCGGCAAAACCACTCTGATCGGCCTGCTATCCGGTTTCCTGAAACCTGATGAAGGCCAGATCTATCTCGATGATCACGATATCCGTGAATACGATATTGAGTACCTTCGGGCGCAGATCGGCATCATGCCGCAAAAAGGCATTCTGTTTGAAGGCACCATTCTGGAAAACATGACCCTGTATCGTGAGGGCGAAGCGTTGGAGCAGGCACTGGAGCTTTCCAAGATACTGGGGCTGGAAGAGATCGTTGCCCGCCTGCCAGACGGCCTGGACACTCAGGTAGGCGGCGCAGCAGTCGACACCCTTTCAGAAGGTGTACGCCAGAAAATCATTATGGTCCGGTCACTGGTTGGTCATCCGAAAATCATCCTGTTTGATGATGCCAATGCCAACTTCGATATTAAGAACGATGGCCGTTTACTAAACGTCATAAAACGGATGAAAGGCTCGCGCACAATGATTATTGTCACGCACCGCCCCTCCTTCATGCGCATTTGTGACCGTCAGTACCAACTCAAAGACGGTCATCTTAAGGAATATATCGATCCCTACATTGCGCACCAGCAAGCGCTGCAGCAAGCCCGCCAGGCAACGACGGAGAACGAAGCATGAGCAACACTGCAGAAGCCGTCAAAGAACAGCAGAATAAGCGCCCTCCCATCGCCTCAGAGCAACTTGCAGACGCCCTGAGACACAACTGTGATGAAGCATTTATCAGCACTTCGCCCTATGCAGCATGCCTGTTGCCATTGTTGCGCGAACTAGGATGGGATAATTACGCCAAAGAACTGGTTGAGGCGCTGCCTCACTTCTCTGAGCAGATCGACCTGATTGATCTGAGAAACATCCTCGCCTCCCTGGGCTACGAAAGCACCCCGGTAGATACACCAGTACGCAAACTACAGCCGGAGCTATATCCGGCACTGTTTGTCTGCAGCAGTGGCAAAGTCTATCTACTACAAGGGCGCGACGGCGACGATATTCACTATTACGACCCTCAGACCAACAGCTATGAAGTTCGCCAGAAGCTGAGCCTGCGTGGCACTGCCTATCTGTTCACTGACAGCCATCCATCCTACGGCAGCAACCCGACCGACATGCCGGGTGATGAGTGGTTCAGCAATCTGTTGCAACGCTTTCAGAAGATGATCATCCATCTGCTGGGCATGACGTTTATCATCAACATGGCCGCCCTGCTGGTACCTCTGTTTATCATGGTGATTTACGACAAAGTGATCGGCGCAAAGTCCGCCGAGACATTGCCATTTCTGGTGAGCGGAGCTGCAATCCTTCTCGCCGCCGACCTGGGCTTACGGTATTTGCGAGCCAAACTCCTTGGCGTTACCGCCGGCAGGATGGACTACCTGATAGGCGTGGAAACATTCAAGCGCATGCTCTATCTGCCGCCGCTATATACTGAAAGATCCACTGTAGCGGCGCAGCTGTCACGACTGAAACAGTTTGATTCTGTCCGCGACTTCTTTACCGGCCCCAGCGCCGCCGTCGCACTGGAACTACCTTTTGTCATCATCTTCCTGATCGTTATAGGCATTCTTGGCGGAGTCATAGCACTGATCCCCCTGGCAATGGTGTTTGGCTTTATCATGCTGGGTGTGATCTGGATGCCGATGCTGAACAGCAAGATTCTGCGTTCCGGCAAAGCCCGTACCGATAAACAGCGCATCATCATGCAGACCGTTGCCGGTCGCAAAGAGATCAAATCTATCGGTGGCGAAACGGTCTGGTGGGAACGCTTCCGGGAGAATTCCGGTGAAGCAGTGCTCTCTAATTATCAGACGTTCCTGTCCAACAATATTATGAATAATCTGGCCCAGGGCATGATGACCTTCACCGGTGTCGCTGTTCTGGGCGTAGGCACACTCCAGGTTATCGCAGGCGATATGACCATCGGCGCACTGATTGCCATCATGGCACTGGTATGGCGGGTACTATCCCCACTGCAAAGCGCATTCCTGTCATTCTCGAAGTTCCAGCAGACCATCAAAGCGATCAAACAGATCAACCAACTGATGAAGCTGCGCAATGAGCGCAAAGGCGGCAAATCAGGCCTGATTCTGGAAAAACTGCAGGGTAACATCCGCATCGAACGGGTCAGTTTCCGTTATGGCCCTGATCGTGATCCAGCTTTGCT
>JAOXSA010000504.1 GCA_025800245.1 Amphritea sp.
AGTTACGAAATTGTCATATTTTCTTCTCCGATGCGGAGAAGAGTGGCTAGACAGGAAGGCGAAGCCTTCCTTGCTAGTGGCGGGTGGCTGGAAAGAGCCTTCTATATAGGTACTGTGGAAATGAGCGCCGTAAGGGAGACCGGTGTTCTTTTCTTTATAAAGCTCTTAAAACATAAAACCGCCTGACGGCGGTTTTATGTTTTGCTGTTTCGAGTGAGGAAGCTTCAGCTTCCGGTCCAGCCACTAGCGAGGCAGGCTTTGCCTGCCGGTCTCGCCACTCAAAAACGCCTACGCGTTTTTGTTCTCTTCGTCCTCTTTCATCGCTTGCTCGAACTCTTCATCCAACTCTTCTTCTGCTTCGGGCTTTTTGCGCTTTATGATAATCGAAAGCACGATACCCAGTTCAAACAGCAGCCACATTGGAAGTGCTAGCAGAGTTTGCGAAATAACATCCGGCGGTGTCAGCAGCATACCCAGAACGAAACAGCCAACAATTACATAGGCACGCTTTGCACGCAGGCTCTGCACATCGGTAACGCCACTCCAGACCAGCAACAGAGTTGCGATTGGAATTTCAAATACCACGCCAAAGGCAAAGAAAATCTTCAGGACAAAGTTCAGATAACTGCTTATATCCGTCATCACTGCAACGCTTTCCGGGCCGACGCTGGTAAAGAAACCAAAGATCAGCGGGAATACCACGAAGTATGCGAATGCGATACCTGAGTAGAACAATACGATACTGGATGCCAGCAGTGGGACAGCCAATCGCTTCTCATGCTTGTACAACCCAGGAGAGATGAATCCCCAGATCTGATGCAGAATGAATGGCATCGCCAGGAAGATCGACAACACCAGCGTCAGTTTAAATGGCGCAAAGAATGGTGATGTCACATCCGTCGCGATCATGCTTGTACCTTCCGGCAACAAGGATGTCAGCGGTTCTGACAACATCTCATAAAGATGGTTGGCGAAATAGAACAGCCCAAGGAAAATGACCAGAATTACCAGCAACGCCCGCATCAGGCGGCTACGCAGTTCCACCAGGTGCGAGACAAAGGGTTGTTCCTGATCCTGCTCGGGCAGGTCGTGATTAGGATCGATCATCGGCCTTCGGCTTCGGTTGGCTATCAGTTACTGCATCATCAGCAGAGGCTTTGGATTCATCTGCGTTGGATTCAGGTGAGGATACGCTGTTGGCCAGCGGTGAGTTGCTGCCCAAAGGATCGGTGAAAGGCTCGCGCATCTCATCCAGCTCTTTGTCCAGCTCTTCTTTCTGCATAGCGACCTGACGCTTCATTTCATCAAGTCGCAGCTCTTCATTGATTTCTGCCTGAATACCGCCAAGCGTACGCCGGGCTTTACCCACCCAGAGGCCGACGGTCCGGGCTGCGATCGGAAGTTTATCCGGACCCAGCACTACCAGACCGACAACAGCAATAATCAGGAGCTCTGCAAAGCCGATATCAAACATCGCTTGCTACCTGCTTATTTGTCAGCTTTAGGCTCTTCTTTTGCCTGCTCTTTTGCCTGTGCTTTATCAGCATCAGCAAAATCAGCATCGTTTTCCAGCTGCTTGTCGTCGTCTTTCGGCTCTTCGTTAACGGCCTTCTTGAAACCTTTAACAGCACCACCCAGATCGCCACCGATGTTGCGCAGCTTCTTAGTGCCGAACAGCAGGATGACGATTACCAGAATAATTGCCAGTTGCCAAAGACTGATACCACCTAACATATTGTCGTTCTCCGTCGTCGTTAATGACAGTATTCTGCCACTTCTTATATTTGATTCATCTGACCCGACTCAGTTGCACCGTTCACAGCACAACGGCAGATCTTATTTATTTGTTCTTGACGCCTTCTCTTCAATACCGGACATATCGAAGCGACGTGCTAATTCTACCAAAACAGCTTCCGGCCGTTCTCCTAAATGCGACAAAGCCACCAGTGTATGAAACCAAAGATCCGCGGTTTCATAGATAACTTCTTTATTATCACCGCTTTGCTGGGCATCTTTGGCTGCCAGAATGGTCTCTGTGGCCTCTTCGCCGACCTTCTCAAGGATCTTATTCAGACCCTTGGCATGCAAACTTGCGACATAAGACTTGTCGGAGGTGGCTGCTTTACGCTGCTCCAGAATATCACCCAGCTGGGTCAGTACATCACTCATGCTATGCCTTATTTATCGTAAATTTGCTTAGGATCTTTCAACACAGGTTCAACTGCAACCCACTCGCCATCCTGATAGGTTTTATAGAAACAGTTCTCACGACCGGTATGGCATGCAATGCCGCCCAACTGCTCAACCTTCATCAGAATTACATCGTCATCACAATCCAGACGGATCTCATGCAATTGTTGTACATGACCGGAATCTTCACCTTTGCGCCACAATTTCTGACGGGAACGGGACCAGTAGATCGCGCGCTGTTCCTGCACAGTCAGCGCCAGCGCTTCGCGGTTCATCCAGGCCACCATCAGAACCCGACCGGTCTCATGGTCCTGAGCGATCGCCGGTACCAGTCCATCGCTGTTCCATTTAATCTGATCTAACCACTGTTCTGACATAACTGCATTCTTCTCTTATCAGGCGAGCAAGGATAACCGATCCCCGCTATGTCTGCTATCCCCGTAAAATGGGGCTCCGCAAGACTAATTGTTTATTGTTTCATTTCAACGACGCAGTAATAGCACCGCGCCAACGCCACCCAGCAACCAACCGATCGCCGGCAGTTGCTCAAGCATATCCATTGGCTGATCCATAGCAAATGCCGCCGCGGCCAGCAGCGCAACCACACCAAACCAGCGACTTTTACTGCTTTGCTGCTGTTTTACTTCCTCCCGGGCAACCGCCAGTGCCAGCATATCCCGGCGACGGTTATCATCCAGGTTCTTCAGCTGATGCAGTGCCTCGTAGGCCATCTGCGGCAGGTGCGGCATCTTGTCGAGCCAGTCCGGCGCCTGCTGTTTCATAGAACGGTAGACTGCTTTTGGCCCCATCCGTTCTTTCATCCAGCGTTCCAGGAATGGCTGAGCCGTTTGCCACAGATCCAGATCCGGGTAGAGCTGACGCCCCAGCCCCTCAATATTCAGCAAGGTTTTCTGCAGCAGTACCAACTGTGGCTGCACTTCCATATTAAAACGACGAGCCGTCTGGAACAGCCCCATCAGGACCAGACCAAACGAAATATCCTTCAGTGGTTTCTCGAAGATCGGTTCACAAACACTGCGGATTGATGTCTCGAACGCCTGCACATCGGTATCTTCGGGCACCCAGCCAGAATCGATATGCAGCTGTGCAACCATACGGTAGTCACGTTTGAAGAAAGCCAGGAAGTTACGCGCCAGATAACTCTGATCTTCAGTCGACAACGAACCGACAATGCCAAAATCCACCGCGATATATTGCGGCGATGATGGGTTCTCTCTGGATACAAAAATATTGCCCGGGTGCATATCCGCATGGAAGAAGCTGTCCCGGAACACCTGGGTAAAGAAGATCTCCACGCCCTGCTCCGCCAGTTTTTTCATATCGGTATTCTGAGCATTGAGCTGATCAACATCCGCTACCGGAATACCGTGAATACGCTCCATCACCAGCACATTCTGACGGGTCAGATCCCAGAAGATCTCAGGTACATAAAGAATCGGAGAGTTTTCGAAATTACGACGGATCTGGGAACAGTTGGCAGCTTCTTTGCGCAGATCCAGCTCATCAAAAATGGTGGTCTCATAATCGGCGACAACCTCTACCGGACGCAGACGACGACCTTCCGTCCAGAGGGTTTCCACCAGATGTGCCAGAGTGTACAGGAGGGCCACATCTTTACGGATGGTTTTGTCGATACCAGGCCGGATCACCTTAACGACAACTTCTTCACCGTTATACAGCAACGCCTCATGGACCTGAGCAACCGAAGCAGACGCCATCGGTTCAGCGTTAAACTCCGCGAACACTTCATCGACCGGCGCATCCAACGCTTTCTCTATCAGCCGCTGCGCATAATCGCCGGCAAATGGAGGGACATTATCCTGTAGTTTCTTCAGCTCCAGCGCCAGATCATCCGACAGCAGATCACGCCGGGTCGACAGCATCTGTCCGAATTTAATGAAGATCGGACCCAGCTCTTCCAGCGCCAGTCGCAACCGCTCACCCTGAGAACGGGAGCCCACCGGAATAAAGTAACGCCATACCATCAGCATCAGCAGCAATCGGGCGTACCAGCGCAGATTGATATGGTCGAAGAAGGTATCCAGCCGGTATTTGGCAAAGATCCGTGCAATTTTGAACAGTCGGAGTAAACGTCGCACCGGGTTATTTCCGTAAATCAGTTGATTGGCGGCCAGCAAAGGGCTGCCATATTGCCCGCTCTACCCGGGAAGGTAAAGCGCTGATAAAACCCGGCTATAGTACAGTACCTGCGTTCGTAAATCTTTAACCCAGCTCAATCCGGTTGCGGCCATCACCCTTGGCACGATAGAGCGCCCGGTCAGCACGCTCAAACAGAGCATCAAGGGATTCATCCAGCGTAATCTCAGCGACCCCGAACGACATGGTGATCTGCACCGGCTTACCGTGAAAGTTAAACGGACTCTTTTCAATGCTCTGACGAATTTTTTCCACCGCTTGAGCAGCTTCTTGCGCGCCGGTAGAGGGCATCAGAATCACGAATTCCTCACCGCCATAACGAGCCACAAAATCCGTTGCACGACTCTGACGCGAGAGAATGTTGGCAATAAGACGTAGCACTTTGTCGCCGGCCAGATGCCCGAAGCTGTCATTGATACGTTTGAAGTGATCGAGGTCGCATACAACAATCGAAAATTGCTGCTGGTAGCGTTTCCAGCGTTCAAACTCAGACTGAATCTGTTCGTCATAGCCAGCCCGGTTTGGGAGCGATGTCAGAGGATCCGTCAGCGCCTTAAGATGCTCCGCATCCATATGCGCTTTCATCTGCTGGGATTCAACCTCCATCTGCTCGAGACGATCATTCATGCGCTCATAACGTTCCATGAGGACCTTCTCACGGGCTTCCTCATTACGCTTGAACACATCAACGGACTTCACAATATTCATCAACTGGGAAGAGACTTCATTTTTCAGCTGCAGCAGATCTTTCGATGAACTGACCGCATGATGAATCGCCTGAACATCCTGATGAATTTCCTGACTGAGCTGAGCGACTTCGCTACCACCAGCCTGTTCATCCTTCTGACTCTCAATCAGGAAGGACTGCACCTCCGCCAGTTGCTCAGTCAGATTCAGCAGGTAATTTTCAAAATCCACACTGCTGTAGGTGCCTACCTTAGCGATCAGTTGAATCACACTCTGAATAATCTGCGGCAGATCATGCAGAGCGATGCCTTTCTCAATCGTCCGCACTAAGACTCTGGCGGCAGGCATTTCATCTTTGGGGATATGCAGCCCTGACAACAGTGTCAGCAATTCAGCACCGATCTGCTGTAACAGAAATTCATCATCAGCACTGCTCAGATCGTTACTGTCATCAACCTGAACAGGCTGAGAGGTTGGCTCTGACGATTCGCCCGGATTGAGTAACGGTCCCTGCAAAGCGACCATATCGTTGATCACCGAAGGCAGGCCAACAGGTTTGATCCGCAGCTCATCGAGCCGCCCTTCGATCCCTTTCAGAACGTTATGGCCATTATCATTATTCAACTGACTCCGGAGCTGGCGGACCCATTTATACAGTGACTGCAATAACTCACCGCTATTGCGCTCCTGTACCTGATCCAGGCTTCGGAGCTCTTTCTCGATAACCTTGAGAGCGCTCTTATACTGACGACCGAGATCATTCTGCTTCAGCTGCTGACACAGGCTGGCCATAGCCCGGTCCAGAAGATCAGACCGCCCCTCAAGGGCAACAGTCATCTGAGCGACCAGGTGCTGCAGGGATCTGTCATCCAACTGCGCCTGCATCCGGTCCATATCCACAGCTAATCGCTTGTATTTCTCTTTCCAGTCGTCCTGGTTCATTACATATCCACTCTAACCGCGCTGAATAACCCTTCAATGTTAGGACAAAGCATTACCCGGTTGCTATAGCCTTTATGACCTAATCTACTCATTCTGAAATAAAAAAAGCCGCACAAGGCGGCTTTTTCGAACTTATACAAGTTACTGTGCAGAGCGCTCTTTCTCAATCAGATACTCAGCAACACGCAGCATACCGGCGTGGCCACCGGCTGTTTCAGCGGTAATACGGTATTTACCGTTGACCACCAGGGTCGGCACGCTCTGAATACCGTAAGCGGTCAGTTTAGATGCACCCTGATTCATACGCATATTCACTGCAAAAGAGTTATTCATTTTCATAAACTTGGCTTTATCCACACCCAGATCGGCGTAAAAGTCTGCCAGATCATCCAGACTACGGAAACGGCGACGCTCTTTATGCAGAGCATCGAAAGTTGGCTGGTGAGTGGTATCAATCACTTTCAGCAGATCTGCAGAGTAGTAAGCACGGGCCAGCGGCTCCCAAGAACGGGAGAATACAACCGGTACGCGCACAAAATTCACATCTTTCGGCTGTTTAACAGTCCAGCTATGCAGCAGTGGCTCAAAGCTGGCACAGTGCGGACACAGGTAACCAAACGCCTCAACAACCTCGACTTTATTTTTGTCGGTGGTCGGTACCGCGACCGGCAGCACTTCGTAGTGAGTACCTGCTTTATATTCTGCGGCAACAGCCATCATTGAGCTGAACAACAGCACTAAACCCAGACCCAGCTTCTTAAACATTCTTCTTCTCCAACAGGAAACTTTCAAACTGCAGTAATGACCCTGAAATATGCGGTAAGTTCCGCATTATGACAACGGTCTCAGCAGGTTTTTTTGCGACTTAACCGCAAACAGAAACAATCAGCCAGTAAAAATCCACCTTCATAGAAGGTGGCTTTGCTTTATGCCCCCTATAAGGGGGCGTTACTTCTTAATTTATTTCTAACTGAATTTGGCGCTGCTCTTCTTCGTAAGCTGATTTTTCCTGATAACGAACATA
>JAOXSA010000508.1 GCA_025800245.1 Amphritea sp.
ACTGTGGTATTCGCTGTCAGACGATATCCACCCAGCAGCGTTCCGGACTGACTTTCAAAGGAAGAGCGGACCTCATCGCCATTACCATCATCGTAGTTATCACCCGATGCTTTATGGGCGATAAAACGCAGATAACCAGTATCCGAGCCTCCTGCAACATCAGCCCCCAGCTCATAGCGATCACCATTGCTGTGATAGCTGCTGCTGACATCTCCGGTAACGTGTCCTTCATCGAACGAAGGCCATTCACGTTCAAACAATACCGTTCCGCCCGGACCACCGCCTCCGTATACAACAGTTCGGTTACCCTTAATAACGGTTACCCGGTCATAACTGTCCACACTGGCATATGAAGTCGGCGGATCCATCCGGTTCGGACAACCGCCGTGAATATAAGCGCCATCTAAAAGAATGTTCAATTGAGTCTGACTCTGACCGCGAATCACCGGATCAATCGCCCGGCCTCCCATACGGATGCCAGTGATACCGTTAAGGCTTTGCAACAGATCACCGGCATCGGTTGTTGGAGATGCCTGCACTGCCACCATTTCACTCTGCTCGGTGCTTTCAACCTGCGGCAGTCCTGAAGTGATCTCAATCACCAGGTTTTTCTGCGCA
>JAOXSA010000525.1 GCA_025800245.1 Amphritea sp.
ATGCCAGCGCATCATTCAGTTCACTGTAGATCGAAGGCAAAGAGGGCAAGCGCTCAATACTGCCAACATAGTCACGTACAACCGGTTTGTTTATGGTGTTCCTGGCCTGAACACACTGATTCAGTTCCAGCATCAGTTCATTCGCGGTAGCCGTAAAAGGTACTGAGCGATGACAAAGCTCCGATGCCTTGGCGATCTGATGCATCTGCAGCCGATCATTCAGCATGACCCGGATCATCCCTGGCCAGCTATGCACCGACTCTCTCAACCAGCTGTAACGAAAGGTAAAATCTTCAGGTGACAGATGCACCACAACAATGCCGAAATCACCTTCGGCCAGTTTCTGCATGGCAATTTCAGGCCGGCTGGCACGGGAAATCCTGAGCCGGGTTTTCATATCCTTTGGTAACTGGTTGAGATCAGACATAATCTCTCCCAGCCAGAGAATACGTATCTGCTGCTCCTGATATAGGTGTTCAAACATATCCTTACCCCAAACAATTAATCCCGACTCATCCGGAGCCATAAAACCGGTTCTGTGCTCAGAATATAGGATTAGTTTGAAATACCGGATCTGTCCAC
>JAOXSA010000540.1 GCA_025800245.1 Amphritea sp.
ACTGGCAGAAAAAGCCACTTTTGATCCGTAACGCCTTCCCTGATCTTGAAGTACCCGTAGGTGCAGATGAGCTGGCAGGTCTGGCTCTGGAAGAAGATGTTGAATCACGTCTCATCATCAACAAACCTGAGCAGGACCACTGGGAGATTCAACACGGCCCTTTCAGTGAAGAGACCTTTGCCCAGCTACCAGAAAGCAACTGGACCCTGCTGGTGCAAGCCGTAGATCACTGGGTACCGGAAGCCGCCGATATCGTAGAGCAGTTCCGCTTTATCCCGAACTGGCGCTACGACGATCTGATGGTCAGTTTCGCCAGCGAAAACGGCGGCGTGGGCCCGCACTACGATAACTACGATGTATTCCTGATTCAGACCCAGGGCAAGCGTCGCTGGGAAGTCGGCGGTTTCTTTGACCAGAACTCGCCCCGTCGCCCCGACACGCCGGTGATGATCATCCCTGACTGGGAGCCTGAGCATACCTGGGTGCTGGAACCCGGTGATATGCTGTATATACCGCCTCAGGTAGGTCACAACGGTGTCAGCGAGAGTGACGACTGTATGACCTACTCTGTTGGTTTCCGCGCCCCTTCACATGCCGAGATCATGCGTAACTACACCGATTTTATCGGCGAAAAGCTGACCTCCGAGTTCCGCTATAACGATCCGGATCTTA
>JAOXSA010000007.1 GCA_025800245.1 Amphritea sp.
AACCTGGCCTGTATTCACATTAAATCTGGGGTTTCCAGAAAGAAATTGTGTGGCTATTGATTCATCGACTTCAGGGCCCCACCATCAGATTTGCCCATGATATAATAAGCGCCTATCTCTTCCTGGAATCGATCTATCCGAATATGGAGCACAGATGAACACTGTACGTAAAGCCGTTATCCCTGTTGCCGGCCTTGGCACACGAGTACTACCTGCCAGCAAAGCGATTCCTAAAGAGATGATGCCGGTCGTTGATAAACCGGTTATTCAACATGTGGTTGAAGAAGCGGTCAGCGCCGGTATCAAAGAGATTATCCTGGTTACCCGTAGCGGCAAGTCTGCCATCGAAGATCACTTTGATAAGCACTACGAACTGGAAGCCGAACTGGCACGCAAAAACAAAACAGCTATCCTTGAGTCGATTCGCAATATTGTCCCTGCCGATGTCACAATTTCTTCCGTTCGACAGCCTGAGGCACTGGGACTGGGCCATGCGGTTCATTGCGCGGCCAGCCTGATCAACAACGAGCCGTTCGCCGTTATCCTACCAGACGTACTGGTCAATAATTACCAGCAGGATACAACCGATCTGGATCTCATGATCAAAGCTTACGATGCCAAAGCAGCCGGACAGATCATGGTCGAAGCGGTACCGGATGAAAAAGTACATCTCTACGGCATTGTTGACTGTCAGGGTAACGACCCGGCAGCGGGCGAGTCTGTTGCTATCACTGGCATGGTTGAAAAACCGGCACAGGAAGTAGCACCATCTAATCTCTCAGTGGTGGGCCGATATGTATTGCCCGGACGCGTGATGGAACTGCTGAGCACGACAAAACCTGGTGCTGGCGGTGAGATTCAGCTGACCGACGCCCTGGACGAATTACTTAAAGAGCAAGCGGTTGATGCTTACCGCATGACAGGTAAAACCTACGACTGCGGCAATAAGCTGGGTTATCTGCAGGCCAACCTGGCATACGGTTTACAGCACCCGGAAACAGCTGAAGGGTTAGCACAGCTCCTTCAACAAGAGTTCCTTCAGGAAGCACTTGAGCAAAAAGAGCTTCTGAAACAAGAAGCCTGAGTACAGGACAGATCTATGGCAGTTAATCAAAGCCCGGCATGGAAAGCCCTGCAGTTTCACGCAGCTGATCTGGAGCAACAACACCTGAAAGATATGTTCAGTGCAAACCCTGAACGCTTTCAGCAATTCAGTTTCAGTGCTGCGCACTGCCTGCTTGATCTGTCCAAGCAGCGTATGTCATCTCATACGTTGCAATTGCTCAACGATCTTGCAGAACAACAAAGCCTGAAACAGAAAATCCTGGCGATGTTTGATGGCGAGGTGGTTAACCCCTCAGAGAGTCGCCCTGCACTGCATACAGCTTTGAGACAGCCTGAAAATAACCCATTATCCGTCAACGGAACTGACGTTAACGCCGAAGTACACCGCTCTCTGGCCAAGATGGAGAAACTGGTCAATCAGATCCATAACCAGCAATGGCGGGGATTTGATGGTAGCCCTATTAAGAGCGTTGTAAACATCGGCGTTGGCGGTTCTGATCTGGGGCCTCTGATGACCTGCCGGGCTCTGGGTCAGTTTGCATCCGAGCAAATCCGGGCAATGGATATCCACTTTGTTTCCTCAATGGATGGTAGCCAGCTGGCACGTCTTCTGAACAAGCTTGACCCGGCTTCAACTCTGTTCATCGTTTCTTCAAAGTCCTTTACTACGATTGATACCCTGGCCAACGCCAATACCGCACTCGAATGGCTCATCAATGCCAGTGATGTCCCACCAGAGATCATTACCCAGCATCACTTTATCGGCGTCACGGCTACCCCGGCTAAAGCTGTTGAATGGGGCATCCCTGAACAGAATCAATTACACTTCTGGGACTGGACCGGCGGCCGTTACTCCATGTGGTCAGTCATCGGTATGGCGATCGCACTACAGGTAGGTTACGACAACTTCCGACGTTTTCTCGACGGAGCCTGGGCTATGGACTGTCATTTCAAAGATTCCGCTCTGGATAGCAATCTGCCGGTACTGTTAGCACTGACTGAAGTCTGGAACATCAATTTCCTGAATATTCATGCCCATGCCGTGCTCCCCTATGACGGTCGCCTGGAACATCTTCCGGCATACCTCGAGCAGCTTGAAATGGAGAGTAACGGCAAAAGTGTCAGCCTGTCAGGCGAGCCGATAAGTTACGCAACATGCCCGATCCTCTGGGGCGAAGTTGGTCCGAATGCACAGCATGCTTTTTACCAGTTACTGCATCAGGGTACCGAAGCGGTTATGTGTGACTTTATAGCCCCGGCACTGCGCTATGAAGATCAGAGTGAAGAGCTTCAGAAACAGCATCAGTTAGCACTTGCTAACTGCCTGGCACAGTCACGCCTGCTGGCATTAGGTGATAGTGTCCTTGAAGATGCAGACTCAGCACCGGCACACAAACGCTATCGTGGTAACCAGCCAAGCACCACGATTATGCTGGATCGCCTCACACCAGAGAGCTTTGGCGCATTAATCGCTATGTACGAGCACAAAGTTTATGTGCAATCCGTTATCTGGGAAATTAACCCATTCGATCAATGGGGTGTCGAGCTGGGCAAACAGGTCGCCACATCCCTGCTTAGCAGTTTTGATGACACCAGTCCTGATTATACAGCCGCGGACAATACAGACAGCTCAACCGCCGGTCTGATCCGTTTCGTACAGGATTTGCGCCGGGAGAATAGCTGATGAAAGTAAAGGTATACGGCGCTGATCTGTCAGCCTGGGTTGCTGCGGCCTGCCTCGCGCGCTCCGGTAATCAGGTCGTGATTGAAGGCCCTGATGCTGTTCAGACTCAACCGCTAGAAGAGATTCCTGCGATCAGGGATGAGCCAGGCCTGTTAGATCAGATTGAGCAACAGATCTCCAGTGGTCGCCTGATTCGTAGCAATGACACCTCTGAACAGCACAGCTCAGATATTCACTGGCTGACCTTTCAGCCAAACGAACGTCCTGCGGCAGAAGCCCTGGTCAGCAAGCTCAGTAAAACGATTCCTCATAATCTGCTGATCATCAATCAGTGCAACTTTGGCGTGGGCTTTACCGACCAGTTACAAAACACTCTGAACGATGAAAACAATCAGGCGGTTGTTTATATTCCAGATAACCTCCAGCAGGGTAAAGCTCTTCAGGGTTTCAGCCAGCCGAAGCGTATCATCCTGGGTACAGACTCGGACTGGGCATTGACCATGACCCGTTCGTTGATCCGGCCGTACCTGGAAAATATCGAACACCTTCAGGTTATGACGGCCCGAGAGGCGGAATTTACCAAGTTTGCAGTAACCGGCATGCTGGCAATCCGACTGGGTTACATCAATGAACTGGCGAATCTCGCCGACGAAATGAATGTCGATATCGATGTTATCCGCGATGGCATGGGCGCTGATCCACGAATCGGTCGACATTATCTTTCGCCCGGTTGCGGCTTCGGCGGTCAGAACTTCAGTGACTATATCGCACGCTTCTCCGATATCTTCGAGAAGCGCGGGAAGAACTCTCTGCTGAAAACAGTCATATCTGAAAACGAAGTACAGAAAGAACTGCTATTCAGAAAGCTCTGGAAACATTACCAGTGTAACCTGAATGGGAAAACTGTCACTCTTTGGGGAGCATCTTTTAAACCCGGCACAGCCAGTATCGATAATGCTCCGAGCCTTAAGCTCATCGAAGCGCTGCTGGCTCAGAATGTAACCGTTAAAATACATGACCCGGAAGCGCTGGATAACATTCGCAGTCTGTTTGGAGATCATCCACAGCTGCATATTTGTGATAACGCATATCAGGCAGCAAGCCTGAGTGATGCTCTGTTACTGGTAACAGAATGGCCTCAATACTGGTCTCCTGACTATGATCAGCTTCTGAGCCTGATGAAAACACCGCTGATTCTCGATGGCAGGAACATCTTTGATCGTGAGGCTCTGGAACTCTACGGCTTCACCTACATAGGCATCGGTCGATGACACTCTTCAGGCTGATCTTCCTGGGCTGCTTGGTGGCACTTTTCTACGGTTTATTCCGGGAGACGCCTCCGCCTAAGGTCTTTGATCAGTCTGATAAAGTGGGCCATCTGATCGGCTTTGCCGTTTTCACACTGTCTGGCCTTCTGGCGCTGCCGCAACGCTTTCTGGCTATGTTCCTGAGTTTTACTGTGGTATTAGCGCTCAGCGCAGAGTTTCTGCAGGAATGGCTCCTGCCAGGCCGCTTCTACTCTTTACAGGACATGTACGCTAATCTGGCGGGCATTGCTATTACCTTAATTCCCTGGCTGATCTGGTTTTTTTTTCGAAAACGAGCCTCTCAGCACAACCCCGAATACTCCATATCCGAGAGAACACAATGACAAAACTTGCCTGCTTTAAAGCCTACGACATCCGTGGCCAACTGGGTACGCAACTGGATGAAGATATCGCTTACCGCATCGGTCGTGCTTATGCTGCATTCCTGAAGCCCGATACCGTTGTTGTGGGTGGCGACATGCGTCTGTCCACCGAATCACTGAAAGAAGCGCTATCCAACGGCCTGCGTGATTCAGGCATTAATGTACTGGATATCGGGCTGTGTGGTACTGAAGAGATCTATTTTGCTACCGCACACCTGGGTGTATGTGGTGGCATCGTTGTAACTGCCAGCCATAACCCGGAAGATTACAACGGTATGAAGCTGGTACGCAAAGGCTCACGCCCAATCAGCGGCGACACCGGTCTGGATGATATCGAGCGCCTTGCCCGTGAAAACAACTTCAAAGAGATTGATCCTGCAGGTCGTGGCGGCTATCAGAAGGTTGATACTCTGGCTCCCTATGTTGAACATCTGATGGAGTATGTCGATACCAGCAAGCTGAAACCGATGAAGCTGGTCGTCAATGCCGGTAACGGCGTTGCTGGTCATGTTATCGATGCACTGGAAGAGCAGTTCAAAGCAGCATCAGTCCCTGTTGAATTCATCAAAGTACACCATCAGCCTGATGGTACATTCCCGAACGGTATCCCTAATCCTATTCTGGTAGAGAACCGCGACGATACGATCAATGCGGTTCTGGAACACAAAGCCGATATGGGTATCGCCTGGGATGGCGACTTCGATCGCTGTTTCCTGTTTGACGAGAATGGTCGCTTTATCGAAGGCTACTATATCGTTGGCCTACTGGCAGAAGCTTTCCTCAATAAACATAAAGGCGAAGCGATCATTCACGATCCACGCCTGACCTGGAACACACTGGATATTGTCGAGGCTAACGACGGCCGTGCAGTACAGAGCAAAACCGGTCACGCTTTCATTAAGGAGTGTATGCGTGAAGAAGATGCCGTATACGGCGGTGAGATGAGTGCGCACCACTACTTCCGTGACTTCTTCTACTGCGATAGCGGTATGATCCCATGGCTGCTGGTTGCTGAGCTGATGTGCAATAAGAGCCAGCCTCTGTCTGCATTGGTTGATGACCGCATCCTGAAATACCCTTCTCCGGGTGAGATCAACAGCAAACTGGAAGAACCGAAAGCATCCATCGAAAAAGTGCTGAATACCTACAAGGACGATGCCCTCTCAATCGACCACACCGACGGCATCAGCCTGGACATGGGTGACTGGCGTTTCAACCTACGCTCCTCCAACACAGAGCCAGTCGTACGCCTGAACGTCGAAACCCGAGGTGACGAAGCCCTGATGAAAGCCAAAACAGAAGAACTACTGACGCTGCTGAGAAGCTAAGTCGATAGGCCATACGGGGCGCGCTCTATGTAGCGAGCGACGTCCCCGTCGCGATACAACCGCATCATCTCTATCTATCTGATTACTATCTAAAACTCCAAAAAGCATGGATCAACAACAAGGCTGGTTCGAAAAAGGACTTTTCCAGCGCCTGCCCGAAGATATTCAGGACTCCTTTACCCAGGAACAGCTGGACGCTCTCAAAGTCGCGTTCGGCGCCAGAAGGTGGGGCAAGCATCCGGTCGATATCCGAGGCACCCTGAGCATCTGGACCTAGCGCTACTATTTCGTAATCCTGTTAGGCCGTAACCGCCGGGAACTGAGCCGTGCAGAGCAAAAAACCGCAAGGTTTATCCAGGCCGCATTTCTAATGCTGTTCCTGACATTCTCAACCCTGCTGGGCATACTGGTCCTCTACCTCATCAAGTCTGCAGCAGGCATCGACCTGGTCCCGGGTTTCTCATTCGGCATATGGGGATGGTTTAAAGAGAATATTCTTTAGGTCACCGTGGCTGTTTTATCGCCGCTGGAAGCTGTAGTGGTCTAATGATCCCGGACACCATTTAAGGTGGTAAAGTACCACCATAGAAGAGGTGTTCAATGACCAACAAACGTCGATCGTATTCCCCTGAGTACAAGCTTGAAGCTGCCAGCCTGGTATTGGATCAGGATTATTCTGTACCTGAGGCGGCCCGTTCGTTAGGGCTTAATGAAAATGTATTGCGGCGCTGGGTCAGCCAGTTGCGGGATGAGCGTCAGGGAACCACTCCGGCAGGTAAAGCCCTCACACCTGAACAGCAGCGTATTAAAGAACTGGAAGCTCAGGTAGATCGTTTACAGCGGGAAAAGACGATACTAAAAAAGGCTACCGCTCTCTTAATGTCAGACGAGATGAATCGTTCGCGCTGATAGACCAGTTAAGTGAGCAGGAAAGTACGGATATGGTCTGCGCTGTATTTGATGTTACACGCTCGTGTTATTACCGTTATAAACAGCGGCAAACGGTGATTGATCATCCTCGGCTGAAGCTGAGAGCCCATGTCAATCGGATCTTCAGAAACAGCCGAAGCTCTGCGGGAAGCCGCACGATTACCGAAGTACTGCAAGCTGATGGGATGACTATCGGTCGATATAAAGTACGTAAGCTGATGCAAGAAGCGGGATTGATTTGTAAGCAACCAGGGCCGCATGCCTATAAGCAGGCTACCGTTGAGCGTCCGGATATCCCCAATCACCTTGATCGACAGTTCAATGTCACACAGCCAGACCAGGTCTGGTGCGGTGATATTACCTATATCTGGGCAGGTAATCGTTGGGTCTATCTGGCAGTGGTGCTTGATCTGTACAGACGTCGGGTTGTGGGCTGGGCCTTATCAGATAAGGCAGATGCCAGCCTCGTTGTTCAG
>JAOXSA010000186.1 GCA_025800245.1 Amphritea sp.
CGCGTTATTGCAGCGAGTTTGAAACAGTTGCTTGCTTCTTAGGGCCCAGAATGCCCAGCGGATCCACAAACTGCATCGACGAGGAATCGTCTGAATGGTTTTCATCCTGATCAATGCGCAGCATTTTCGCCCGGTCATAAACTGACAGGGTTGGCACATTCATCGTATCCGCCACCAGCTTTGCCCGACCTTCATACCAAAGCGATTTAAACTCCGCTTCCGGCATCAGCAGGGTCAGCGCAAAGCGATAGGCCTCTTGCGAAGCGGCCGGATCAGTCGGCTGATACAGCGCCTGCATACCACAATTCGGGTGTTTCTTCTGCGTCGGCGGCACATGAATCAACCAATGCCCAATGCCCGTCGCAGCCGCCAGACGATCCTGACGGATCTTCCCCTTTTTAGGCAGCCAGATCACCGCGCGCGAATCCAACGGTTTTTCCAGCAGGATCTCATTAGGCACATCTGAATATTCAATATCGACATTGGTCTGCTGGCAGAGCAAATCCATTGTCCCGGTATGTTTGGCATCATATTGCGGATTTTGTGACACCATATCCGTCACCATATCCGTCAACTCCTGATCCGTTATCCCGGTAGAGCCAACTTCGACATAAGGATAAGCTTGGTGTTTTCTGGGCATAAAGCATTCCTATCTCAAAAAGGAACCTTGATAGGTCATCTTTATGTTTCTAGTGGAAAACCCCTTTCCAAAGTCTGAAGCGAATCTCTCAGGAAACGCTTCAGA
>JAOXSA010000063.1 GCA_025800245.1 Amphritea sp.
CCGACCAGGCCCAGCAGGAACAGGGTGATGGCGCAGAAAATGCCCATTTTCTTACCGGCTACCTGCCAGCCAAACAGGGAGGCGATGATAATACCGATCAGTGGTGGCACGGATTGCAGAATGTTTTCTGTGATATCCAGAACCTGATCGATTGGCCAGCGGATGGCGCGGAAGAAACCGCGGAAGTTCTGTACCAGATAGTTAAGAATACTCTCTACCCACTCTCCCAGCGGAATGGTGAGAAACTGAAATGGATCTAACAGGCTAAATTCAGACATATCGCTTACCTTATCGTTATTCTTATGCTCAGCTGTGGCTCAGTGTTTGCAACATCAGATCTTTAGAGATCACGCCGCGGAATGTGCCATTGCGTTCAACGACAGGAACCGGGTAGTCGGATTGAGCAACCTGTTTCAGGGCGTCTTTCAGTGGTGCATCGCTATAGATAAGGCCGTGGCCATCAATCTGCTGGCCCATCAGGGCGTCCACGCTGGCAGTAGTGGTATCAATACCTTCCATAGGAATAACACCCTGCAGCTTGTCGTCACCGTCGATCAGGTAACCAAACTGGTGTTTATCGCTCTGAGTAAACAGATTCATGGTGCCATTGATCAGCACTTTGGCACTGCTTTCCTGGCTGGCGACATCACCGGCTTTCAGCAGTTTGCTGACATCCACGCCTTTAAAGAAGGTTTCAACGTAGTCATCAGCCGGGTTGCGCATGATCTCTTCCGGGGTACCGATCTGAACCACGCGGCCGCCTTCCATAATGGCGATACGGTCACCGATACGGATCGCTTCGTCGAGGTCGTGAGAGATAAAGATAATGGTGCGTTCCTGCTCTTTCTGCAGGCGGATCAGCTCGCCCTGCATCTCGTAGCGGATCAGCGGGTCAAGCGCGGAGAAGGCTTCGTCCATCAGCAGGATGGTCGGATCGTTGGTCAGGGCGCGGGCCAGACCGACACGCTGTTGCATACCACCGGACAGTTGATGTGGGTAGCTCGAACCGTGTTCACCCAGACCGACCTGGTCCAGTGCTTCCTGAGCGCGCTTGTTACGCTCTTTGGTATCAACGCCGGAGATTTCCAAGCCGAAGGCTGCATTTTCCAGTACGGTCATGTGCGGCATCAGTGCAAACGACTGGAACACCATGCTCATCTCTTTACGGCGTACATCCAGCAGATCAGCATCACCCAGTACGGTGATGTCTTTGCCGTTCAGTTCAATGGTACCGGAGGTGGGTTCGATAAGGCGGTTCAGGAGGCGAACCATGGTGGATTTACCGGAGCCGGAGAGGCCCATGATGACGAAGATTTCACCTTTTTTAACGGAGAAGCTGGCATCGAAAACACCGACAGTCTGACCGGTTTTTTCAAAGATTTCGTCTTTCGTAGCACCGTTGTCCAGCATCTTCATGGCGGTGTCAGGGTCTTCGCCAAAGACCTTAAAGACATTACGTATCGACAGAATATCTGTGTTGTCTGTCATGTTGCCCTCGTTTTTTATGTTTATTATTAGTGCGTTGTGTCGTTGTTTATAGGATAGCCAGATATCCGTTTAAACAAGGCTTAGTCCCATTTTGGGAGCTAAAGCAATTGGCAGGCATTTTTGCTTGCCGAAACTGGTTGAGAAACAGGGTGCTTTCCCAGCAATTTCTTAGTCTTCCAAATAACTTAAAAGCTTTTGAGAAAACGATCCAACGACATTTGTTGTGTAGAAACCATAACTAATCGTTATGATTATTTCTCCCCTTTGTCGCAAATCGTCATTTTTGTGCCGTAAGGTAGTCGTTTTGATGATCTCACGCTATTGATCTGCAGAGGAAAATGCTTTTTTCTGCAACATGTGCAAACTGGCCTCTGTTGCATTGGGAAGGCATAAAAGTCAGACAAAGATTTCTTTCAAGCTGACAGCGCGTGTGCCGATACAGGAATGCTGATGCATGGATTGCGATAGAAAAATAATTTGGTTTCAGTGGTGGTGAATTGCAGTTTATCCGGCCCTCGTTCAACTCATTGAAGATGCGTCTGTTGGCGCTACTGCTGCTGGTTACCCTGCCCGGTGTGGTAATGATCTTTATTCAGGCGGATGCCCAGCGTGAAACTGCGCTGCAGGATATCCGCAGCCAGGCAGAATCGATTACCGGCCAGATCGTCTATAACCAGCAGCAGATTATCGGCAATACCCATAGCTATCTGCAGCGCCTTGCCCGGGCCGAACCGATACAGAACCCGTCTGATCCTGGCTGTTCTGCGTATGTTGCTGACATCCTTAAACTGACCCACAACTATGTAAATATCGGAGTTCCCCGTGCCGATGGTGAACTGCTCTGTAATGCTTTCCCCCTGAAGAAGCGGGTTAATGTCAGCGATCGGGGCTATTTTCAGCGCACGATTAACGCCCGCAGTTTTGCCATTGGCGAATTTCAGATGGATCGGGCGGCCAACCAGGTCAGTGTTAATTTCTCTTATCCTGTAATCAGTCAGGCAGGGGATGTCCGTGGTGCCGTGGTTGCGGTGGTTTCTCTTGAATGGTGGAGCACCCGGCTGGCTCAGGCAGGTCTGCCAGCGGAAGCCGTAGCTTATATCAGCGATGCTGAGGGTAATGTGGTTGCGAACTTCCCGATCGAGAGTGCGATGCTCGGCCGTTCCGATCAGTTATATGGTTCTGGAAAGGAGCGTGACAAGGGGCCGGTAACCGGCATTGATGGTGTCACCCGTATTCTCAGCACCATGGAGTTGTACCGGACTCCGGCAGGTCGTTCTGTGCAGATGACCATCGGTATTCCTGTAGGGGATGCGATCGAAACAGTGAATAGGCAGTTTGTCTTCAGTCTGTCGCTGTTCATGCTGTTGATGGGCGGGGTGCTGATACTGGCTATTGCCGGACTCCGGCGCAGCGTGCTCGATCCTCTGAATCAACTTACGACAGCTACCGATCAGCTATCCCATGGTGAATTGCTGAATATCAACCGGGATCACGCATCCAGCGAACTTGTGCATCTGCAGGACCGCTTTCATGAGATGGCTGTAACCCGGTTATCGGCAGAGCAGAAAGCGGTTCAGCGCAGTGAAGAACTGAATTCGGTGTTCAGTGCACTGCCTGATTTTTACTTTCGCCTGAACCGTGATGGGCTGGTTGTTGATCATCGGATCAGTGATGAAGAGGGATTACTGATCCCGCACGAACAGTTTAATCACACCTCCCTGCTATCTCTGTTGCCGGAAGCTGAAACACGGATGCTGAAAAATTCGATGCGAGAAGCCCGGGATTATCAGCGGGTGGTCAGTTGGGAGTTCTGTCTGGAGCGGGAGCAGGGCCGGGTGATCTATGAAGCCCGGCTAAACGCGATTCGTAATACCGATCAGTTTATTCTGGTACTTCGGGATATTACCGAAAAACGCCGTCACGAAGAGAAACTGCAGCTGTCGGCGTTAGTGTTCCGCTCCATCAGTGAGAGCATTATGGTCACTGATGCCAATGGCGTGATACTGGATGTTAATCCGGCCTTTACTCAGGTGACAGGCTATGAGTTAGAGGATGTACTGGGTCACCGGCCATCTATTCTCAGCTCCGGCGAACAGGATGTCTCTTTCTACCGTAAGTTCTGGCGTAGTCTGGAGCAGACTGGCCGCTGGCAGGGAGAGATCGTTAACTGCCGTAAAAATGGTGAGACCTATCCTCAGTGGATGACGGTAAATACCGTTTATGATGACAATCATCTGCCTTATCGCCGGGTGGCGATGTTTATGGATGTCACTGAGAAAAAGAACACCGAAGCGTTGATCTGGCGACAGGCCTATCTTGACCAACTGACCGGTCTGCCAAACCGTAAATTGCTATCAGACCGGATTGAGCAGGAATTGCGTTATTCCAAACGGACCGGTCTGCCTACCGCATTGCTGTTCCTGGATCTGGATCAGTTCAAAGAGGTGAATGATACCCTGGGACATGACGTTGGTGATGCATTGCTGGTACAGGCTGCTGAGCGCATCAGCGGCTGTTTGCGGGCGGTGGATACAGTTGCCCGTCAGGGCGGCGATGAATTCACAATTATTCTCAGCCAGATAAAGAATACCCACGTGGTCGATGCCATCTGTGACAAGATTCTCCATGAGGTCGGTAAGCCCTATCAGTTGGGGGAGCATCTGGCATATGTCACCTGCAGTATCGGTATCGCGTTCTATCCTGATGACGGTAGCGACAGTGACACCCTGCTTAAAGGGGCTGATCAGGCAATGTATGTGGCGAAGAAGCAGGGGCGAAACTGCTATCACTTCTTCACTCCGGAGATGCATGATGCTGCCATGAAACGGATGCAGATGGTGCGTGACCTGCGAATTGCGATCAGTGAGCGGCAGTTCCTGCTGCACTACCAGCCGATTGTCTGTATGGATGATCGGAGTATCTGTAAAGCGGAAGCACTGATTCGTTGGGAACATCCTGAACATGGCATGGTGGGGCCGATGGACTTTATCCCGATTGCCGAAGAGACCCGACTGATCACCGCCATTGGTAACTGGGTACTGGATGAGTCGGCACGGGTTGTGGAACGCTGGCAGCGGGATTATAACCAGCGTTTCCAGATCAGTATTAATATCTCACCGATTCAGTTTGAATGTCTCGATAGCCGCATAGAGAGCTGGTTGCAGCAACTGCGGAATCAGGGCTTGTCCGGCCAGTCGCTGGTGGCGGAGATCACCGAAGGTGTGATGATGAACCCGAGCCCGGAAACCCGGGAAAAGCTGCTGGCCTTCAAGGATGCTGGAGTTCAGGTAGCACTGGATGATTTCGGTACCGGTTACTCCAGCCTTGCCTATATCAGCGAATACGATATCGATTATCTGAAGATCGATCAGCACTTTGTCAGAAAGCTGCTGCATACTTCAGAGGCTTACGATCTTTGTAAAGCGATCATCGATATGGCCCATAACCTGGGTATTAAGGTAATTGCAGAGGGAATTGAGACCGATGAGCAGCATCGGATTCTGAAGGAGCTTGGGTGCGACTACGGGCAGGGATACCTTTATTCAAGACCGCTGGTCATGGCTGAGTTCGAAAAG
>JAOXSA010000066.1 GCA_025800245.1 Amphritea sp.
TGATAAAGGGTTTACCAATATCTTCGGCCTTTTCTAGTGGGATGCCGGGACCCTGGTCGTGAATGGAGAAGACAATCCTGTTATCACTCAGATCCAGGTGGATATCCACAGGTTCATCGGCAGCATCAGCGGCATTGTTCAAAAGGTTGATAAAAGCCTGTTGCAGGGGGATGGAGCTGAGAATGTCCGGATAACTGCGATCTGCAATCTGCGGATTATTGAATCTTGCTGCCGGTCTCAGCAGTGTCCAGCGGTCCAGTAATTCTTCGATAAAACTGTCAGCCGATATCAGTCGTGCTTCTTTTTGCTCTTCCCGTACTGATTGTGCCAGATGCTGCAATCTTTCTGCACAATGCTCGACCTGAGTCTGAAGAATTCCGATGTCCTCCTGAAGCGTGGCATTGTCAGGATGGTCCAGCTTCATTTCATGCAGCAGTACCCGCATTGTGGACAGCGGTGTGCCAATCTCGTGGGCGGTGCCAGCGGCCATGGTCGCAAGGGAGAGTAACTGCTGATTGCGCAGGCTGGTCTCCCGTGCCTGCATCAGGCTTTGTTCTTTCTGCTGCAGATGCTCACGAATGCTGACGATAAACCAGGTGATCAGGCCTACTGTCAGGATAAAGTTAATCCACATGCCCATCAGGTGCAGGTCGAATAACAGATCCGTCTGATGCTGGTGGCCGGTGTCCGGTAGCTCAACAGGGACATAGAAACGCAGTAAAAGGGTGTAACAGATTGTCACCAGTAAACCGATCAGCCAGGTAAATCGGCGGGGCAACGATGTGGCACTGATGATCACCGGGATCAGCAGTAAAGCGGAAAACGGGTTGCCGACGCCGCCGACCTGATACAGCAGGCAGCCGTAGAATGTGATATCGGCAACCAGCTGGAAGAAAAACTCCAGTTGAGTGATGGGCAATGGTGAACTCAATCGGTACAGTGACATCAGGTTAAGTAACGCCATCGCCAGCAAAGCCGTGGCAACCAGCCAGAAGTTAAGGCTCACCTGCAGGCCAAAAAACAGGTACAACAACAGACCGCCCTGACCAAAAATGGTGATGGTTCTTATGTAGCCCAGTTGCAGTAGCTGGTGGCGGGTATTACTGATGCTGTTCATAGGT
>JAOXSA010000082.1 GCA_025800245.1 Amphritea sp.
TACCTGCCTGTCACGCAGGGGGTCGCGGGTTCGAGTCCCGTCCGTTCCGCCACTTTTGATGGATAATGGTTAGAATCCCTGCCTGTCATCTATCATCAGCAACAGCTCGCGGTGAATCATTTCCGTTCCGCCACTTTATCAACTCTTGATAAAGCTTCCTTCATATTCCGTAAGTTTCAGGTACTTGTTAGTTGGCCTCTTGCTGTCATTTTGGGTACTCATACGGCTGCATCGCTTGACTCAACTGTATAACATGCCTGCTTTGCGAAGTTGCTTGTGTGCTACAAGGATGTGTGTAGTAACCAGGCTGGTGAGGTTGCTACGGGAAGTACTGCTATGAATTCCATCATCGAACAATCTGAGTTAATCGCTATCTGTCCGGACCCGGTTATTGGTGTGCGTCCGGACGGTATTATTTCTGTATTTAACCCCGCAGCAGAGCGACTGCTGGGATTCTCCGCCGGTCAGGTGGTGGATAAAATGAATATCAAGGCGATCTACCCTGGTCAGCAGGAGGCCCGAGAAATTATGCGGATGCTGCTGGGTGATGATATGGGTGGTAGCGGTCGACTGGAGGGCTATGAGACCAGTGTGGTCAGTAGTGCCGGTATCCGTATTCCAATCCGGTTGTCCGCTGCATTGCTGAATGATGGTGATGCGAGGCGTGGCAGTATCGGCTTCTTCCACGATATGACGCAGCAGAAGCTTTTAGAAGCAACGCTGAAAAAACAGTCGATCACCGATGATCTCAGTGGACTGTATAATCAGCGCCATTTCTATGCGCAGGTTGGGCGGGAGATGACCCGGACCAAGCGCTACGGCGGTGAGTTAAGTCTGATCTGTATCGATCTGGATGGCTTCAAGCTGCTGAATGATCAGTTAGGGCATCTCGAAGGAGATAAAATTGTCCGGATAATCGGGCAGTTACTCGTGCAGTGCACCCGGGATTCTGATCAGGCGTTCCGTTACGGCGGTGATGAGTTTATGGTGTTATTGCCAAATACATCGCCGGAGAGCGCTCGTGCAATGGCTGATCGTATTCGCTCCAGCTTTAATCTTGAGTGTAAGTATTCGCCTGAGTATATCGATGAAAACGGTGTGCTGGTTTCCATGAGTCTGGGGATTGCAACAACCCGGGGGGAAGAGCCAGTCGATCATTTTATTCAGCAGGCTGATATGGCGATGTACCGGGCTAAGCAATCCGGTGGTAATGCTGCGAAGGTGTTCCGGGCAGGGGCTGACTGATCAGGGTGAGATGATTTACATCTCGAACCCATCATCCACCTGTTGATCATCTTCGTACTCTTCGAGGCTGTCTAGCAGCAGTTCTTCTATGTATTCTTCCATTCTCATTACCCGTGAGTTTTCTTCTTTCTGATTGGCTGGCAATGCTAGTCGGATACAATGACTTGTTTGTGACAGTCTTATTTCGTTTTTATGAATATCCCTATCGATCGCCTTGTGTTGCCCGAATTCCAGCAGGCTGGTGTAGTTCTGGATTTACTGCGTCTTGATCTGATTCATCCGCAGGTGAGTGGCAATAAGTGGTTCAAACTAAAATATGCACTAGCGGATGTGGTTCGCTCGGAGTGTCCCCGGGTGCTGAGCTTCGGTGGAGCCTGGTCTAACCATATTCATGCGCTTGCGTGGGCTGCCAGAGAGCAGGGGGTAGAAGCGATCGGTGTTATCCGTGGGGAGAGACCTGTTGATCTGTCTGAGACTCTGAAAGACGCAGAGAGTTGGGGGATGCGGCTGCACTTCGTTAGTCGTGGGCAGTATCGTAATAAAACTGATGAACGCTTTCTTGATGAACTGAGAGGGTTGTTCGGTGGCTTTCATCTGCTGCCTGAGGGTGGCTCCGGTCCCCGGGTGATAGATGGTTGTAGGGAGATATATCAGGCCTTTGATGCAAGGGCTTACGATTACCTCTGTAGTGCGTGCGGTACTGGTGGAACCCTGGCGGGCCTGATAGCGGGAAAGCCAGAGGGGCTTAAAGTTATCGGTGTCAGTGCGTTGAAAGGCGCAGAGTTTCTTTATCGGGATATCCGCCAGATGCTATCCCGGGCTGATGTTAAAGATCCGGGTGGTTGGCAGATACAGCTGAACGATCATGAGGGTGGCTATGCCAGGATCAGTCAGGAGCTGGCGTTGGCGATGGATCATTTCTATCGTTACAGCGGGATTGAGCTTGAGCCCGTGTATACCGGCAAGGTGTATCTCAGCCTGCGGCGGATGCGGGATAACGGAGAGTTGCCCTGTGGAGCCCGGGTGTTGATGGTTCATAGTGGAGGCATGCAGGGGCTCAGGGGGATGCGCGCTGCACTGCAAAAACATCTGACCGG
The DNA here is from genome assembly GCA_025800245.1 of Amphritea sp. GTDB lineage: Bacteria > Pseudomonadota > Gammaproteobacteria > Pseudomonadales > Balneatricaceae > Amphritea. The sequence continues at coordinate 2,343 of JAOXSA010000082.1, forward strand.
GCGCTGAGAATAGGTATAATATTGAAAAATAAAGGGCTGAGCAGTTTTCGGCCGGCTTGAAGAGGTTCATTGGAGTGGTGATGGATAATTTCCGTAATATCGGCCTGATTGGTCGATTGGGCAGTACCAAGGTTATTGATACGCTGAAGCATCTGATCCGTTTTCTGGATGAAGAGGGCTTAACCCCAATCCTTGATGAGCAGATCTCGGCAGTTATGCCGGGGCACAGTCAGCAGACCAGTAATCAGAAAATGATGGGCGAGATCTGCGATCTGGTTATTGTGGTTGGTGGTGATGGCAGTCTGCTAGGGGCCGCCCGGAATCTTGCGCAGTCTAATGTTCCGGTGCTGGGTGTAAACCGCGGTAACCTGGGCTTTCTGACCGATATTTCGCCCGCGGAGATCGAGGAAAAAGTTGGTGAAGTGCTGCGGGGGCAGTACACCGTTGATCGCCGCTTCCTGATCGACGTTGTTGTGAAGCGTAACGGTGAGCCGATCGGTGAGTCCACCGGCCTGAACGATTGCGTACTGCACCCGGGTAAGTCGGCCCGGATGATCCAGTTTGAGTTGTATATTGAAGGTCAGTTTGTTTATACCCAGCGGTCTGACGGCCTGATTGTATCCACGCCTACCGGTTCCACTGCGTATGCGCTGTCCGGCGGTGGTCCGATCATGCATCCACGTCTGGATGCGCTGGTGCTGGTGCCGATGTTCCCGCATACCCTGTCCAGCCGTCCTATTGTGGTTGATGGTAACAGCGAACTTAAACTGGTTATCAGCGCTAACAATGAAACCTATCCGACTGTCAGTTGCGATGGCCAGAAGCATATTAACTGTGCGCCTGGCGATACAATCACTATCCATAAAAAGCCTCATAAGCTGAAGCTTCTGCATCCTCTGAACCACAATTTCTATCAGACCTGTCGGGAGAAGCTGGGTTGGGCCACCAAGCTGGGTGACTGACCGGAGGGTGTTATGTCAGGAAGATTCAAAGGCTATGATCTGATCGGTGATGTGCACGGTTGTGCGCTGTCGCTGGAGTTGCTGTTGCAGCGTCTTGGGTATAGTCGCAAAAAGGGTATCTATAGCCATCCGGACCGCCAGGCTATTTTTTTGGGCGATATTGTTGATCGTGGGCCGCGCATCCGTGAGTCGCTGCATCTGGTCCGCGATATGGTTGAAGCGGGCGCGGCTCAGATAGTGATGGGTAATCATGAGTTTAACTACCTGTCTTATTGTACGCCCGGGCGAGAAGGGTCGGGGATGGAATATCTGCGGACCCATAACCCGCGACACCTGCGTATTCTGAACGAAACTCTGGAGCAGTTGGCTAACCACCCGCAGGATCAGCAGGATTTTCAGCGCTGGATTCTGGATATGCCGCTGTTTCTGGAGCAGGACCAGTTCCGGGTAGTGCATGCATGCTGGTCCCAGCAACACATTGATCAGTTTCTGCAGCAGCAGAATGGTAATTGTATTGATGATGATTACCTGCATCGCTCAGCAATCGAGGGGTCGCCGGAATGGGAAACCATGGACCGGTTGCTGCGGGGAACCCATCTCAAGGTGCCGAATGGCGAGGTAATGATCAGTAAGGATGGTTACAAACGACGCTTCTTCCGAACTAAATTCTGGGCACAGAATCCACAGTACTATATCGATGTCGTGTTTCAGCCGGATCCGCTGCCTGAGCATGTTGCCAGACAGCAGTTAACCGAGCAGGACTACCGGGATCTGATCTACTACGGTGAGCAGGAGCTGTTGCTGTTTATCGGTCATTACTGGTGTGATGGCGAGCCAAAACCTGTGGCGCCGAATATTGCCTGTCTCGACTATAGCGCTGTTAAGTACGGCAAGTTGGTGGCATACCGGCTGGATGACGAAAAGGTCATTGATCCGGCGAAGTTTGTCTGGGTTGATGTGCTCAGAGAGATTCGCGGCGAAGCCTGATCCTCTGTTGGGAATCAAAACATATGAATGAAGTGGTTCGTGTTGCTCTGGACGATGATCTGTCAGGGTTTACTGCGATTCTCTGGAAGCATCGGATCCCTCACCGGGTACTGGAGCAGAGCGACTGCCAGATCCTGCTGGTACCGCATAATGTCAATGCTGAACAGATCCGGCAGTTGTTTGATATGTGGCAGCAGGGGGCTGATCTGTCCGGCTTGCGCGTTCACAGCAATGCCTCCTCAGGGGCTGCTGATATTCTGAAACAGCCGCTGACGCTGCTTCTGATCGGTCTGAGTATTGCTCTGACATTGTTGATCTCTTTTGGTGATAACACCGGACTGTTGCAGCAGCTTACCTTTGTCACTTTTCAGATTCAGGGAGAGCACATTTACTATCCAACCCTTAGCTCGGGTCTTTCTGAAGGGCAGTGGTGGCGCCTGATCACGCCGGCTTTTCTGCATTTCAGTCTGGCGCATATTATTTTTAATCTGCTCTGGGTATGGGTGATTGGCAGACGTATTGAGCGGATACTGGGCTGGTCGGTACTGCTCATAACATTTCTGGTATCAGCCCTGGCGTCTAATGCTGCGCAGTTCTGGGTCAGCGGGCCTATGTTCGGTGGTATGTCCGGTTTTGTATTTGCGCTGCTGGGCTTTGCCTGGCTGTGGGATCGCCTCAGACCGGCTCTGGTAATTGGTATGCCGCCGGCTCTGATGGGGTTTATGCTGTTCTGGCTGGTGTTGGGTTATACCGGTGTGCTGGAACAGCTGGGCCTTGGTTCTATTGCGAATACAGCACATCTGGTCGGGTTGATCAGTGGTCTTGTGGTGGTCTTCCCGGTGCGATTCTGGCTCCAGAGGGCCGGCCGTATCTGACTATCAGCCTGAATGCTTCAGGGCGCGCTTATGATAAGATGTCGGCCTGCAAAGTGGAGAAAAGAAAATGACATTTGAAAAAATGATTGAGACGATGACGCCGGAAGTCTACCAGAGCCTCAAGCGCGCGGTAGAGTTGGGCAAGTGGCCCAACGGTGAGCGGTTGTCTCCCGAGCAGCGTGAAACCTGTATGCGGGCTGTGATCGCCTACGATCAGACTAAGCTTCCTGAAGAAGCCCGTACCGGCTTTATCGACCGTACCAAGAAAGATGGCTCTCAGCATGGTAAAGATCCATTGCAGCCAGATATCCTGAAAATTCTCAACGACCAGTAAGATCCTCAGATGCAGCATATCGCGCAGGGCGCATTGACCAAAATGGCGGCTGAACCCGGTGAGCAGGTTCAGTATCAGTTAGTTCTTGATGACAATAAGATCGATCTTAATCCCTACCTGGGCCAGCCGGTCCGGCTGGAATGGTTAGGCGAAATCAACTGCTGTCACTGTGGCCGCAAAACCAAAAAAAGCTATTCTCAGGGATATTGTTACCCCTGTTTTACCAAATTGCCGCAGTGTGATCTTTGCATCATGAGTCCGGAAAAATGTCATTTTGATCAGGGTACCTGCCGTGATCCGGACTGGGGGGAGCGGTTTTGCTTCCAGAGCCATTATGTCTATCTGGCCAACTCATCCGGCGTCAAAGTCGGCATTACCCGTGGCACTCAGGTACCAACCCGCTGGATTGATCAGGGTGCGATTCAGGCGTTACCGATACTGAAGGTCGAGACCCGGTTTCAGTCAGGGTTGGTTGAGCGGATTATCGGTAAGCATATTACCGATAAAACCAATTGGCGGGCGATGCTGAAAGGGCAGGTTGATCCGGTTGATCTGATTGCAGAAAGAGATCGCCTGCTGGAACTTTGTCAGCCTGAACTGTCCGAACTTGAAGAGCGGTTCGGGTTACAGGCGATTCAGCGTCTGCCCGATGCCGAAGTGCTGGAGCTGAACTATCCGGTGCTGAACTTTCCGACCAAAGTCAGTAGTCTGAACTTCGATAAGACAGCGGTAGTGGAAGGTGTGCTGCAGGGAATTAAGGGGCAGTATCTTATCCTCGACTGTGGCGTGATTAATCTGCGTAAATTCAGCTCTTATCAGGTATCGTTCAGCGCTTAAGGAAGTCTGATCAGACCGCTCTGGTTGCGTTAAACCGGGGCCAGAGTCAGGCTTTCTGTACTATAACTATTATCAAAAAGCAGGGGATCTACATGAGTCAGTCTGTTACTGATCAGCCATCTGTTATCTACCTCAGGGACTACCAGGTACCGGCGTATCTGGTGAAGAGCACAGAGCTGCGATTCGAACTGGAAGAGCAGCAAACTCTGGTGCGCTCAACAGTACATTACTCACTTAACCCGGATTCTGGCGACCGCAAACCTGCATTGGTTCTGGATGGTCATGCATCGCTGGAACTGCAGCGGCTGAGTATCGATGGCCAGGTTCTCAGCAGTCAGGATTTTCAGCGTATCGAAGAGCAGCTGATCATCGAGCATGTGCCGGCGGACTTTACGCTCGAATGTGTGACCCGGATTGAGCCTCAGAACAATACTGCACTTGAAGGGCTTTATAAGTCTGATGGTATGTTCTGTACTCAGTGTGAAGCGGAAGGTTTTCGACGGATTACCTTCTATCAGGATCGTCCGGACGTCATGGCCACCTTTACCACAACCATCGTTGCTGACCGGGCTCGCTACCCGGTGCTGCTGTCTAACGGCAACCCCGTCGATAGTGGTGATGAGGATGATGGACGCCACTGGGTGCGCTGGGAAGATCCTTTTGCCAAACCTGCTTACCTGTTTGCACTGGTTGCCGGAGATCTGCAGTACATTGAAGATAGCTATACCACTGCATCCGGCCGCGAGGTTCAGCTGAAGATCTACGCAGAACCGAAGGATCTGGATAAGCTCGACTATGCCATGCTGTCTCTGAAGCGTTCAATGCAATGGGATGAGCAGGTTTATGGCCGGGAGTATGATCTTGATATATTTATGATTGTCGCCGTGGATTTTTTCAATATGGGGGCGATGGAAAATAAAGGTCTGAATATTTTCAATACCTCCTGTGTTCTGGCTCACCCACAGACTACCGTGGATGGGGCTTTCCAGCGCGTCGAAGGGGTTGTTGCTCACGAATATTTCCATAATTGGTCCGGTAACCGGGTAACCTGTCGTGACTGGTTCCAGCTGAGCCTGAAAGAGGGCTTTACTGTATTCCGTGATGCCGAATTCTCGGCCGATATGAACTCCCGTACAGTGAAGCGTATTGAAGATGTCACGTTGCTGCGAACTGCTCAGTTTGCGGAAGATGCCGGACCGATGTCTCATCCGGTGCGGCCGGCATCGTTCATTGAAATCTCTAACTTTTACACCCTGACAGTTTATGAGAAAGGCGCAGAAGTGGTGCGCATGCTTCATACCCTGTTGGGGCCTGAACAGTTCCGTAAAGGCTCTGATATCTATTTTGAACGTCATGATGGTCAGGCTGTGACAACCGATGATTTTGTTCAGGCGATGGCGGATGCCAGCGGTCGGGATATGAGCCGGTTCAAGCTCTGGTACAGTCAGGCTGGCACGCCACAGGTTAGCGTCACCAGTGAATATGATGCAGATAATCAGCGTTATATGCTGCATATGCATCAAAGCTGCCCGCCAACACCGGATATGTCCACCAAGCAACCTTTCCTGATTCCGGTTGCCGTGGGGCTTATCGACGCTGAAGGGCGTGATATGTCATTGGCAAACGGCCAGACCACGGAAGTGCTTGAGTTGGTATCCACCGAGCAGAGTTTTGTGTTTGAGAATATTACCGAAGAACCGGTACCTTCTCTGCTGCGAGGCTTCTCTGCGCCGGTCAAACTGCGTTATGGCTATAGCCCGGAACAGTTGGTATTCCTGATGCAGCATGACAGCGACGGCTTTAATCGCTGGGATGCAGCTCAGCAACTGGCGGTGGGGATTATGCAGTCCCTGATTACGGATTATCAGCAGCAGCGTGAGCTGCAACTGTCACCGGCACTGATTGATGCCTATCGTCAGGTGCTTGGAGACGTGTCGCTGGATAAGGCGATGGTGGCAAAAGTACTGACCCTGCCTTCAGAGGCTTACCTCAGTGAACTGGCAGAAGAAATTGATGTCGATGCTATTCATGCGGTACGCCAGTTTGTGCGTAAGACCCTGGCACTGGCGCTGGAGGATGAATTCCAGCAGGTATATCAGGATCTGACGTCCGATAGTGCCTACAGCCCTGATGCTAAAGCGGTGGCTCGTCGCAGTCTGAGAAATCTTGCTCTGGGTTATTTGCTGGCTACTGAGAACGAAGCACACCTGGCATTGGCGGAGGCACAGTTTGCTCAGGCAGATAATATGACTGACAGTATGGCTGCGCTGAGCCTGGTCTGTCATTCGGTGCATGAGCAAAGCGCGGCAACGATGCTGGAGACTTTCTACCAGCGTTGGCAGCATGAGGCGCTGGTGGTAAATCAGTGGCTCAGTGTACAGGCCAGTGATACTAAGCCAGGCGCTCTGCAAAGGGTTCAGACGTTGCTTGAGCATCCGGCATATGATGGTAACAATCCGAACAAGATCCGATCGGTTATCGCGGTGTTCTGTGGTCAGAACATGGTGAACTTTCATAATACTGACGGTTCGGGCTACCGTTTTCTGGCCGATCAGATTATGGTATTGAATAAGAAGAACCCACAGATCGCTGCGCGGTTGTTGACACCGCTGACCCGCTGGAAGAAATACTCCGGTCAGCGTCAGGATCTGATGAAGGCTGAACTGGAGCGAATCCGGACCAGCGGTGATCTGTCGAAAGATGTATTTGAGGTTGTGAGCAAGAGTCTTGCTCAGTAATGGTATTTGTTGATAGCTAAATTTTTAAGGACACAGATGATGGAACGTACTCTACCTGCTCAGGATAAATTTGATCTGCAGCAGAATTACCGTCGCTATCTTAAGTTTCAGGATCAGTATGAGGCGGCATTTGAGAAGCTGAAGTCTGCCAAGGCCAGCCGGGTCTGGCTGGCGGCACTGGTTGCCCTGCTGTTCAGCTTTGCATCGGAATTCTTTCTGGGCGCTGCGTTTGCCCTGTTTGCACTGTATTTCTACCGTATGGCAGTTGCCTGGTATGAAAGCTTCCAGATTGATGAAGGGCGTGAAGAGGTGTTGCGCTGGTTTGGCAGTAAAGGGTTGCGTTTTGAAGGCCGCATTCTTTATTTCCGTGACGATTCAATGCTGGAAACGCCGCTGGATCCTTTCGCTGAAGAGATCTACGGCTGATTCTGTCGCTCAGACTGAGCTATGAAGCGTGAATACCGGGGGATCAGTAGTCGGGCCAGAAGCCTGCTGGGTAAGCCCGAAGGTATTGATGTTGACTTTAAGCGGGAGAGCAATGGCATAAAAAGCCGTGATCTTGTCTCTTTCGCTAACTCTTCTCAGGGCGGTGCGATCCTGGTGGGGGTGGATGAGTACACCACCCGGGATGGTCTGCAGCGGGGGCGTGTGGTCGGCTGTGACGTTGATGACAGTGCCCGCCTCAGTCTGATCAATAAAGCGACCGACTGTTATCCGATCGTGGATATCGAGGTAATCGTCGAGAATATTGCACGCAAGCCATTTTTCCGTATCGAAATCCCTCCTGGCGGTAAGCGTCCTTACTGTACCCAGCGGGGCGAGTATGCAATTCGTGCAGATGCTCGCTCCCGTGCACTTTATCCCGAAGAGTTGCTGGCCATGTTTATGGACCGTGAAGGTGAGTTGTTTCTGTCACGCTTCCGGGAAGCGGTTTTTCAGCTTGAGCAGCGTCTCGGGCAGATGGACCATGCCTTTGGCTCCGGCATGTTGCAGTTAACTGATCACCTTGATGAACTGGATCGTCAGGTTCGACGTACACTGGTGAGAGTCGATCAGATGACCGATAGCGCGAAAAAGCGTTCCCGTACTATGTTGCAGGTATTGCGTGATTCTCAGGAAGGTATTGCCGGGCTTGAAACGATGCTGGAGGCTCAGCATGGTCAGCCGGTAGCACGTATAGAGCTGCTACGGGATATTCAGAAGCGGCTCAACGAACTGACTGAAAACCTTTCGCATAACGGAGACAGCGATGCCTGAACAGCTGCGCGAGGCCCGGGTCTGGGTGTTTGATCTGGACGGAACTCTGACTCAGCCGGTACATGATTTTGAGCATATACGTGCGGAGCTTGGCCTTGCGTCGGGAAGTGATATTCTGGCGACCATAGCCGCCCGGCCAGAGGCTGAACAGGTGCGCCTGAATGAGCGTCTGGATGAGCTTGAGTTATTTTATGCGCGGCAGGCGCAGCCTGCATCCGGTGCCTATAATCTTATATATGAGCTGGCTCAGAAGGGGTGTCATCTTGGCATTCTGACCAGGAATAAACGGGAGTTTGCGCTCAGCTCACTGGCTGCCATCGGAGTGGCGCAGTTCTTTGATGAAGTCGCTGTATTGGGAAGGGATGAGGCCCGGGCTAAACCTGACCCAGAAGGCATTCACCTGTTGCTGGATTACTGGCAGGCGGATGCTGAGCAGGGCGTCATGATCGGCGATTTCCGCTTCGACATGGAGGTAGGCCGTGCTGCGGGGCTGACGACGGTGCATGTAGGGCATCATAACGGTGCTGAATGGCCGGAGTTAACTGATATTCGGGTAGATACACTGGATCAGTTGCAGCTGCTGCTCGTTGGTCAGTAAATACGACCAGACAATATCCCTTCTTCTGATCGGGGCTTGACTCCTGTCAAGATCATTTCATAAGGCTCAGATATAGTGTTTGTTCCACAGGAGGATGCTATGACTGTACTTACCGAGTTACATCAGGATCATGTTAATCTCAACAAGTTGTTGGCGGTGTTGCAGAACAAGCTGGAACGCCTTAAGCACGGTGAGATGCCTAATTTTATTCTGCTGGCCGATGCGGTCGACTATATCAGTAATTATGCTGATGCTTACCACCACCCCCGCGAAGACGAGATGTATGCTTATTTCAGTGATGCCGGAGAGCCTGAACTGAAAGAGGCGATTGCCCAGTGTTGTGAAGATCACCGTACCCTGAAGCAGTACAGCACTGAACTGCTGGAGGCTGTGGACTGCATTCTGAACGACGCTGTTGTACCTATGGATCAGTTTGTCGCCAAGCTGGAGGCTTTCCTGGACCACCAGATTGATCATCTGAATCTGGAGGAGGGCACTATCTTTCCGTTGCTGGATGACATGACCACGGATGAGCAGTGGCGCGAGCTGGAACAGAAATTACCGAAAATGGATGATCCATTGTTTGGTGAGCAGCAGAAAGAGCGTTATATCGAGCTCTATACTGAGTTGCTGCAGGATATGCGCTGAAACGGATCAGGCACTGTTGCGCTGGGATTCCGGGCGTGGCAGTGCCAGCGGGCTGAACTCTACCCGGTTTCTGCCATTGTGTTTGGCTTTGTAAACCGCTTTATCTGCAGCCATCAGCAGAGCATGAGACAGCTGGTCGAGGCTGGCGTGATCGTATAATGCGGGCTCGCAACTGCAGACACCGATAGAGCTGCTGATCCGGAAAGGCTGATTATCATTGCTGTGAACGATCATGCGCAGGATCTTTTCCCGCAGGCTGTCGGCGACATTCGCGGCCTTATCGCTGTCACAGTCCGGTAGCAGAATGGCAAATTCTTCGCCGCCGTACCGGGCGACAAAGTCTGTTTTTCGCAGGCTCTTCTTCAATAGCTGGCCGACCGAGCTGAGCACTTTATCGCCGATCTGATGGCCGTAGTTGTCGTTGACCAGTTTAAAGTAATCAAGATCGACAAACAGGCAGCTGATCGGTTTGTTGTTGCGGCTGGCGCGGGAAAGCTCCCGGATAATTTCCTGATCAAACGATCTGCGGTTGTTTACCTTGGTCAGCATGTCGATGATGCTGAGGCGCTTGAGGTTCTGTTGGTTAATGCAGTTTTCAATGCAGACTGCGATTACTGACGCCAGGTGGCCGATATAGTCGTAATCGAAATGCTCGCTGTAACGGTTAGGGTCGTTGCTACCCAGGTGCAGACTCCCGATCAGGCAGTTGTGTCTTACCAGGGGGAGCAGTGCGCTACTGAGAATATATGTGGTACTTGGAAAAGCCAGCTTTTTCAGCGGTGTGCTGAGTTCGCCAACCCGCAGTTCCGGTTCCGGGAAAATGCTTTTCAGCAGGCGCTGATTATTGACAAAGCGAAGGCTGTGCCCAGGTTGGGGAGGAACATAATCTTCCAGCAGATCCCGTGCTGCGTTTTCCGGATCGAACAGAATCAGGTTCACGGATGTCAGGCGAAAATACTCCCTGAATTCCACCAGAATAAGATCCAGTAGCTCATCCAGTTTGTTACAACCGAGCAGACGTATTTCCATCTCAAAGAAAGAATGCAAGATCGCCTGATTACGCTCAACCTTACTGCTCATCAGGTTGAGTGCGCGGCGTAAATCCTTGTTCTCTTTTTCCGTTGATCCCATATCCGGCCTGTATCCGCCTGTTTCCAAATCAGGTTATCGGCAACTGATCCCTACTATAAAGCAAAAAACCGCCGGGAAAGACGTATTTATTGTGCGGGAACCGGTTCCGGTGGTACCGGTTGTACTGCAGGCCAGATATGGCGGGCTTTTATATGAGAAAACCCGCTCCCCAAAGTGGGTAGCGGGCTTTTGAATTCGTTGGCATTCAGCGGATGGTGATCAGGCCATTGGGCTGTGTTCCGGATGTGTCTGAATAAAATGATTCAACACTCTGCGCAGAACCTGTTCGTGTGCTGTGTCGCCTTTTCGTTGTGCCTTGGCAATGTCGTCAAGGATGATTTTTTTCACTTTGCTCTCGCCGTCATGGGTGACCAGATAGTTACCCATAGCCATAGCGATAATCGGGTCCGTGTGCTCATGCTCAGCGATGGCTTCAACTTCATCCTGAGTGAGATCGCTCATATCAAGGCACTCTTCATAAGTCAGCATCTTGGTGTCCCCTTGTTATTGTCATGCTGTTAGTCGGAAGGCACATCGTGTCGATGTACTACTGCCCGCTGAGTAAAGTTTAGGCACGGGTTGGTTATTTCTCTAACTCATTTCAGCAATATTTTTTTATAACTTTATGCAATGGGCTGATTTTGTCCTGTGAGCAGCGATCTGTTGCGGAATCGGTTACAATTTTGCCTGTAAAAACAATGTCATAATGAGGTCGGAAATGATTATTGATCTGGATCAGTTAAGTGCTAATCAGGCCTATTTCGCCATGACGCAGACGGTGATTCCACGTCCGGTGGCCTGGGTGCTGACCGAGCACGATAATGGCAGTTACAACGTTGCACCGTTTTCCTATTTTTCGGCAGTCTGCAGTGATCCGCCGTTGCTGATGTTTTCTGTTGGCCATAAACCGGATGGCTCGCTTAAAGATACCTACCACAATATTCTTCAGCGAAAAGAATTTGTCGTGCACATTGCAGGTTGTGATCAGGCGCAAGCCGTGACTAAAACCGCTAAAGGATTGGCGTTGGGAGAATCTGAGCTGGATTATGCAGGCTTGGAAACAGAGCTGTTTGACGGTTCGCCGTTACCGCGTATTGCCGGAGCGCCGATCGCAATGCAGTGTGAACTGTATGAGGTAAAGGAGATCGGCAATAAGCCGCAATTCCTGGTGTTTGGTCGTGTAAAGCAGATGTTTATTGCGGATGAGGCGGTATCGCTGGATGACAAGGGCAGACTTAAAGTCAGTGCCAGCAGTGTGAATCCGCTGGCCCGGCTGGGTGGTTCAGATTATGTTACTTTCGGTGATATTCTAACTATCCCTCGTGAGCTGTGAGGCAAAAGGTTCTGATACGGGGGGAAGAGAATCGGAGAGGAGATCACTCTTTGCGAAAAGGTAATCGTTCCTGCAGATAGGCCATGTCTTCCCTGAGAAGCTGTTCCTCTTCCCGGCAGAACTTTTCAACAGGTTCACGAAAGCCCGGTTCTGCCAGCCAGTGCAGTGACCAGGTTTCGATCGGCTCAAAGCCTCGCTGAACTTTGTGCTCGCCCTGTGCGCCAGGATCAAAGCGGTTCAGCTTTTCCTGTATGCAGTACTCAATTCCCTGGTAGTAACAGGTTTCAAAATGGAGGCTGTCATATTCCGCCAATGCGCCCCAGTAACGGCCATAGAGGGTGTCATTGCCGATAAAACAGAGGGCCCCGGCAACCGGTTGCTGGTGGTCTTCAGCAAAGCAGATCATCAGTTGTTCGGGCATGGTGTCCCTTAACAGCTGAAAGAACTCTCTGGTCAGATAGCCCTGACGACCCCGCTTCAGGTAGGTTATCTGGTAAAAATCATAGAACTGATCCAGTTGCTGGTCGGTCAGTTGCGTGCCTTTGACGAATCGATGGCTGATAGCCTGCTGTTCAATCTTCTGTCGCTCTTTACGCAGGTTTTTGCGTTTTCGTGAACTGAAACTCGCCAGAAAATCATCAAAGTCATGGTAGTCGTGATTAAACCAGTGATATTGCATCCCCAGGCGCTGGGTGGTGCCTGTGGCGCTCATGCGGGATCTGTTGGCATCAGGTAAAAACAGACCATGCCAGCCGGACAGGTTGTGTTTGACTGCCAGTTCCTGCAGTGCTGCCAGAATTTGCTGGCTCAGGCGACTGGTATCAGATTCTGATAGCGATGGATCGATCTGCAGGCGAGGGCCGGTGCAGGGCGTAAACGGGATAGCGCTGAGAAGTTTCGGATAATACTGCAGGCCATAGCGCTGATAGGCTTCGGCCCAGGCCCAGTCAAACACGTATTCGCCATAGGAATGGCGTTTAATGTAAAGCGGCAGTATAGCGATCGCTTTCTTGTCAGCCTGATCGCCATCGAAAGCAACCATATGACAGGCTTGCCAGCCGGTTTCCGGTGTGGCGCTGCCGCTGTTTTCCAGTGCGCTGAGATATTCGTGACGCAGGAACGGGTAGTCCGTACCACTTAATCCGTTCCACAGATCTGCGTCGATCTCATTGATACTACTGAAAAAATTGAATTGCAGCATATTGTCCTATACTTTTATGGCCGGGTCTCAGGCATGCCTGACTTGTTTGAGGCTTCCGCAAAAATACCCTTACGTCTGGAGAAGCACAATGGATGAATTGGAACTGGAATTTGAATTGGATTCCCGTCTGAACAATGACTGTATCACCCTGGGTGATTTTCCGTTGTGTCGCCTGTTGCTGATGAATGATGCCAACTATCCCTGGTTCATTCTGGTGCCTCGCCGGGCGGAAGCCAGTGAGATCTACCATCTGTCTCCGGCTGATCAGCAGCAGTTTCTGCATGAATCCTCGTTCCTTGCAGAGAATCTTCATGATGTTTTCAATGCAAGCAAGATGAATATCGCAGCGCTGGGTAATATGGTCAAGCAGCTGCACATTCACCATGTGGTCCGCTACGAGTCAGATTCGGCATGGCCTGCGCCTGTCTGGGGGGCTCATCCTGCAGTGCCTTACACGGCAGATCAGATCCATGAGATTCACCAGAAACTGGCGCTGATGATGACTGATGAAGTCGACTTTGTGCCAGAGCAGTCCGCCCTTGATCAGACCGGCTGAAAATAACGGCTTTACCCCTGTCAGACAGCAATAATTCAGGTATAATTCGCGGTTTTCTGAGCAGGCGCTTAATCCGGTGCAATTCCGTTTAAGTGTCGGCAGGTACTGAGACAGATCAGAGGTAAATCTGCGGTATGCCTATCTTTGACTTCGAATGTCAGTCTTGTGGCAATGTATTTGAAAAGTTGGTGCTTAAATCCGATGCACCGGCACCGAACTGCACGGCCTGTAATTCAGGCGAAGTAGAGAAAAAAGTATCAGCCCCCGGTTTCCGCCTTTCAGGCAGCGGCTGGTACGAAACCGATTTTAAAACCGGTAAGAAAAAGAACCTGGCGGGCAGCCAGGGCGATTCCGGTAGCTAGTTACCGATAGCGGGTAACCAGTGGTTAATTTAATTTTGAATGTGTGGAGCGGAGTGTTCGCTCTGACAAACAGGTAACAGGAACTAAAGACTATGCGCAGCCATTATTGCGGCGGACTGAATAAAACTCATATCGGTGAAGATGTTGTCCTGAAAGGATGGGTACATCGTCGCCGTGACCACGGTGGTGTTATCTTCCTGGATGTCCGGGATCGTGAAGGTATCTCTCAGGTTGTTTTTGACCCGGATCGTGAAGAGAGCTTTGCTCTGGCTGACAGCGTACGTAATGAATACGTGATCGAAGTGCGCGGTACCGTACGTGGCCGTCCTGAAGGTACTATCAATCCGGACATGCCTACCGGTGAGATCGAAGTGCTGGGTAAAGAACTGGTTATCCTGAATAAGTCTGAAACGCCTCCGTTCCAGCTGGATGAGCACCAGAACGTAGGTGAAGAAGTGCGTCTGCGTCACCGCTTTATCGACCTGCGTCGTCCTGAGATGCAGGACAAGCTGCGTTTCCGCTCTAAGGTGACCAATGCAATTCGTAACTTCCTGGATGACAACGGCTTCCTGGATATCGAGACGCCGATCCTGAACCGTGCGACACCTGAAGGTGCCCGTGACTATCTGGTGCCAAGCCGCGTACACGAAGGTCAGTTCTTCGCGCTGCCGCAATCACCTCAGCTGTTCAAGCAGCTGCTGATGGTGTCCGGTTTTGACCGTTACTACCAGGTTGCCAAGTGTTTCCGTGACGAAGACCTGCGTGCTGACCGCCAGCCAGAATTCACCCAGATCGACATCGAAACATCCTTTATGGATGAGGAAGAGATCATGGGTATCACCGAATCAATGATCCGTAAGCTGTTCCTGGAGCTGAAAGATATTGATCTGGGTGATTTCCCGCGCATGCCTTACTCTGAGGCGATGCAGCGTTACGGTTCTGATAAGCCGGATCTGCGTTACCCGATGGAGCTGATCGACGTAGCTGATCTGATGGCTGAGATCGAGTTCAAAGTATTCGCTGGCCCTGCTAACGATCCAAAATGCCGTGTAACTGCACTGAAAGTACCAGGTGGTGCACAGCTGACCCGTAAGAATATCGATGAGTACACTAAGTACGTCGGTATCTACGGTGCAAAAGGTCTGGCATGGATCAAGGTTAACGAGCTGGAAAAAGGTATCGAAGGCCTGCAGTCCCCGATCATCAAGTTCCTGGGTGAAGACGTCACTCTGGCGATCATGGAGCGTGTGGGTGCTGAGAACGGCGATATCGTCTTCTTCGGTGCAGATAAAGCCAAGATTGTATCTGAAGCGCTGGGTGCTCTGCGTATCAAGGTCGGTGAAGATCTGGAAATGGCTCAGTGTGAGTGGGCGCCGCTGTGGGTTGTTGATTTCCCGATGTTCGAGGAAACTGATAACGGTGGTCTTACTGCACTGCATCACCCATTCACCGCACCAAGCTGCTCTGCCGAAGAGCTGAAAGCGAACCCTCTGGAAGCACTGTCCCGTGCATACGATATGGTACTGAACGGCTGTGAGCTGGGTGGTGGTTCTGTACGTATCCACGATCAGGGTATGCAGTCTACCGTACTGGAAATCCTGGGCATCTCTGAAGAAGAAGCCGATGACAAGTTTGGCTTCCTGCTGAACGCCCTGAAATACGGTGCGCCTCCGCACGGTGGTCTGGCGTTTGGTCTGGATCGTCTGATCATGCTGATGACCGGTACTGATTCTATCCGTGAAGTCATTGCTTTCCCGAAAACTCAGAGCGCTTCCTGTATGCTGACTGAGGCACCGGGTGAAGTGAGCGCGGCTCAGCTGCGTGAACTGAACATCAAGCTGCGTAAAACACCTTAATCGGTAAATTATCAGCGTTTGAAAAAGCCGTGCATTGCACGGCTTTTTTTATTGCCGGGACTCCTGTATTGTATCTGTATAAATAAACAGTATTGTTTGGGCTGCACTGTTCTTAATGTTAATTCTAGGTATTGATCCCGGGTCGCGAATCACGGGATATGGCGTCATCAATGCTGTCGGCGCGAAAAATGAGTATGTTGCCAGTGGCTGCATCCGTATTAAGGGTGAAGAGCTGCCTGAGCGGTTGCATCAGGTGTATGCCGGTGTGACTGAAATTATCGAGCATTACTGCCCGCAGGAGATGGCCATCGAACAGGTGTTTATGGCCCGTAACGCTGATTCTGCTCTGAAGCTGGGTCAGGCCCGGGGCGTGGCCATTGTGGCCGGTGCCAATCAGGGCCTCCCGGTCGCTGAGTATGCTGCCCGTAAGGTTAAACAGGCTGTGGTGGGTAAAGGATCGGCGGATAAAAGCCAGGTCCAGCATATGGTCAGTTCTATTCTCAAGCTGCCGGGCCTGCCGCAAGCGGATGCTGCCGATGCGCTGGCTATCGCGCTCTGTCATGCCCATACCCGTAGTAGTCTGATCATGATGGCTGGCGCAAAGGGCAGTCGCGGAGGGCGACTGCGATGATCGATGCCGGTCTGATCTATCTGTTCGATATGATCGGTGTGGCGGTATTCGCGATTACCGGTGCGCTGGCGGCGCAGGGTAAGAAGCTGGATATTCTTGGTGTTGTGGTGCTGGGAATCGTGACCGCGCTGGGCGGAGGTACTATCCGGGATATTACTCTGGATGTGCATCCGCTGATCTGGATTGCTGATACCACCTATCTCTGGACCGCGATTGTTTCTGCCGTGGCGGCATTTTTCGTTTGCCGTTACCTGGCTTACCCCCGGCGTCTGATGCTGCTACTGGATGCATTGGGGATGTCGCTGTTTGCTGTGTTGGGTGCGCAGAAGGCTACAGCTCTGGGCATGCCACCCCTGATTGCAGTCATCATGGCGATGCTGACCGGTTGTGTCGGTGGTATGATCCGCGTGCTGACCCGTCAGATCCCGCTGGTATTGCAGCGTAATGGTGAGCTCTACGCTACCTGCGCGCTGGTCGGGGCGATTATCTATGTCATGTTCAGTGGCTATATCAATGAATCATTGCTGATGCTGGTTTCGATCAGTGTTGCGTTTGCGATCCGCCTGGCATCTCTGTATGCCGGGCTGGAGTTGCCGGAATTTGTTATGAAGGGGCACCGGCTGGAGCCCCGGGATGTGGAGAGAAGAGACCCGTGATTGGACGACTCAGAGGGGAGTTGCTGGAAAAGCATCCACCGCAGTTGGTAATTGATGTTAACGGTGTTGGCTACGAAGTTGATGCCTCAATGAATACCTTCTATCAGTTACCGGAAGTGGGTAAGCTGGTCACCCTGCATACCCATATGGTAGTGCGGGAAGATGCGCAGCTGTTATATGGTTTTTACGAGCGTGCAGAGCGTTCATTGTTCCGGACGCTGATTAAAGTGAATGGCGTAGGCCCGAAGCTGGCGCTGACCATTTTGTCCGGTATCAGTGTTAATGAGTTCGTGCAGTCGGTACAGCATCAGGATACTGCTGCATTAGTACGTCTGCCGGGTGTTGGTAAGAAGACCGCTGAGCGTCTTATCATCGAGATGAAAGACAAGCTACAGGACTTCCACTTTGCTGATGTCGATGAGTTTATGCTGACCGATGATCTGGGTACCGTGCCAGTGACTGCAGAAACTGATTACCGGGCTGAAGCTGAGAGTGCATTGGTCGCGCTGGGGTATAAGCCGGTACAGGCGTCTAAGGCGATCGCTCAGGCGGAAAAAGCGCTGGGCAGTGTTACCGGTAGCGAGGATCTTATCCGGGCAGCCCTTAAGAGTATGGTGCAGGGCTGAGCAGGTCAGTGCGTTAATCCCGCAACGAGTATTTAACCAGTACAGAGAGTTTATACAGGCATGATCGAAGCAGATCGTTTTGTCACCCCGGTCAGTACCCCGCAGGAAGAAGTGCAGGATCGTGCTATCCGTCCGAAGACGCTGGAAGACTATGTCGGTCAGCCGGTGGTGCGGGAGCAGATGGAAATTTTCATTGGTGCAGCCCGTAAGCGGAATGAGGCGCTGGATCATACCCTGATCTTTGGCCCGCCAGGACTGGGTAAAACCACGCTGGCCAATATTATTGCCAATGAGATGGGTAGTGAAATCAAAAACACCTCCGGGCCGGTGCTTGAAAAGGCCGGCGATCTGGCGGCACTGCTGACCAACCTGGAGCCTGGCGATGTCCTGTTTATTGATGAAATTCACCGTCTCAGCGCTTCCGTTGAGGAGGTGTTGTATCCGGCGATGGAGGACTATCAGCTGGATATTATGATTGGTGAAGGGCCTGCGGCCCGCTCGATCAAGCTGGAGTTGCCGCCGTTTACTCTGGTCGGTGCGACAACCCGGGCTGGTTTGCTGACGTCGCCGTTACGGGACCGTTTCGGTATTGTCCAGCGACTGGAGTTTTATAACATCGATGATCTGACCTCAATTGTTGAACGCTCAGCGAAACTATCCGGCAGCGGCATTGAGCATGAAGGTGCGCTGGAAGTTGCCCGCCGATCCCGTGGTACACCCCGTATCGCAAATCGCCTGCTAAGGCGTGCGCGAGACTACGCTGAAGTGAAAGGCGATGGCAACATTACCCGTGAAATGGCCGATCTCGCGCTGAATATGCTGAATGTCGATGAGCACGGTTTTGACCACATGGATCGACGTCTGTTGCTGGCCATGATCGAGAAATTCGGTGGTGGGCCGGTCGGTGTTGATAGCCTTGCCGCTGCGATAAGCGAAGAGCGGGATACCATTGAAGATGTGCTGGAGCCCTATCTGATTCAGCAGGGCTTTATGATGCGTACGCCGAGAGGGCGCGTAGTCACTGATAACGCATATCGCCACTTCGGAATCGATCTGCCTGACCCGGATCAAAACTCCCGCTGATTTGCAGCGATATGTGATGTATATCAACGCGGGCGGGCGGCGGACTGGTTACATTTTGCTTACCTTATAAGAGAAAACTGTGCACCCATGCAGTTATCAGATTTGATCTGATCAACGGGTTGTTCATTTACCGAGGAAGCATCTATGAAGCCCAACTGCCTGTCTGTCGCTCAGGTCCTGACCCTGAAAAAGAGCCTGCAGATATTACTCGATCAGTTACGTGAGGATCTTCACAATGAACAGGTCGATCAGCAGGATGAGCTCAGTCAGATCACGGCTCATGAAGTAAGGGATCGGGGCGAAGCTGCCGGTTCAACAGTGACCACGCTTTTCAATGCGACCCATATCGCTCAACTGACCAATGAAATACGCGAATGTCAGCACGCCCTCAAGCGTATCGATGAGGGTGATTATGGTTATTGTGAGAGCTGCGGTGAGGAGATCGAACTCAATCGCCTGACCGCCAACCCGATGGCGACTTTGTGCATCAGTTGCCAGTCCAGAGAGGAGATCGCTCGGAACGGTGGCCAGGCTGCCTCCTTCTGACGACAGTCCTGTCAGCAGTTGGTAACAGATTGAGTTATCGGCTGTTTTTTGATTTTTTTCTGAACTTTTCGGCTATATCCCTCTCCAAATTCCGGGAATTCAATCGGGCCCGGATCCAGACTATTTTTTTCTGTCTATCTGCAATGAAGTGCAAAAATCGGAAGATTTTAGCCCCTGATCCCGTTACTATTTGAAACTGATTTGAGTGATTAGAAGGGGTTAGACAAGTGCCGGATAAAATGTCGATCTGGAGTCTGGTGGTAAACGCCAGTTTCGTTGTGCAACTGGTTATGCTGATTTTGTTGCTGGCGTCAGTGATCTCCTGGGTCATGATTTTCCAGCGTCACTTTATTCTGCGTCAGGCGAAGCAGAAACTGCGTCAGTTTGAAGACCGCTTCTGGTCCGGTGTGGATCTCAGTCAGTTGTTCCGCGATGTGAATAATGCGCCCGATTCTGACAGTGGTGCTGAAAATATCTTCCGGGCCGGTCTGAAAGAGTATAGTCGTCTGAGTCAGCAGGCCAATGTTGATCCTGAAGCTGTAATGGACGGTGTTCAGCGTAGCATGCGTGTCGCACTGGCCCGTGAAGAGGAAAAGCTAGAGCTGCATTTGCCATTCCTGGCAACAGTGGGGTCAACCAGTCCCTATATCGGCCTGTTTGGTACTGTCTGGGGGATTATGAACTCGTTCCGTGGTCTGGCTAATGTGCATCAGGCTACTCTGGCGTCGGTAGCGCCGGGTATCTCAGAAGCCCTGATCGCTACGGCTATCGGCCTGTTCGCTGCTATCCCGGCTGTTATCGCCTATAACCGCTTCTCAGCGAAGACCGAGGCGATGATGAACAGCTATGAAACGTTCGCTGATGAATTCTCAAGTGTACTGCACCGTCGCGTGCATGCTGTGCACTGATCCAGGCAGGTTACGGTTATGATTCGCAGAGCGAAGAAGCATCGGAAACTGAATTCGGAAATCAACGTTGTTCCCTATATCGACGTCATGATGGTGCTGTTGGTGATCTTTATGATTACCGCGCCTATGCTCACCCAGGGAGTAGATGTAGAGTTGCCTAAGGCCAGCTCTGATCCGGTCGATACCAGTGATAATGAGCCGGTGATTATTACAGTCGACAGAGAAGGTCAGTACTTTATCGATGTTGGCGGCGACCCGCTGGAGCCGGTCGATGCTGAAGTGGTAGAGGATCGGGTGGCTAAAATACTTCAGAGTAATCCGAAGAAACTGCTGCTGGTGCGGGGTGATAAGGGCGTTGATTACGAAAGTGTGGTGCAGTTGATGTCCTTACTGCAGCGAGCCGGTGCTGAAAGCGTTGGCCTGGTGACTGAATAACGATGTTCGATCCGAGAAGTTACCTGCTCCCGATACTGCTCGCTGTATCTATGCATACAGTGATACTCAGTGCTCTGTTCTATAGCTGGTTCGGGCATGCGGAAGCCAGAAATACGATCACTCCGCGCCATGTGAAAGCGCAGATTGTCGATATCAAGTCTCAGCTTCAGGCTAAAGCTGAACAGCAGAAAGCTGAAGCGCGAAAGAAAGAGCAGGCGCGTAAGAAAGAGCAAGCCCGCAAGAAAGCCGAGGCACAGAAAAAAGCGGAAGCGCGTAAGAAAGAGGAAGCCCGGAAACAGGCGGAAGCGCGCAAGCAGGAACAGGCCCGAATGAAGGCTGAGGCTCAGAAGAAAGAGGCTCAGCGTAAAAAGGCTGAGGCTAAAAAGAAGGCTGAAGCACAGAAGAAAGAGCAGGCCCGTTTAGCGGCAGAGAAAAAACGCAAAGCGGAAGAGGCGGCACGCAAGAAGGCTGAAGCCGAGAAGAAAGCCGCAGCTCAGCGCAAGAAAGAAGAGCAGGCGCGTAAAGAGGCTGAACGTAAACAAGCCGAACAGGAGCGTCTGGCCCGGGAACAACAAGAGCAGGCCCGCCGGGATGCTGAGCTGGAAGCTCAGTTGCTGGAAGAGGAAGCTGAGCTGCAGGCTGAAGCTGATAAGGTAACAGCGGCCGGATATACTGACTATATTCAGTCAGAAATAGTCAGTAACTGGAGTCGGCCACCAAGCGCCAGAAATGGTATGGAGGCAACTCTGACACTGCACCTGTTGCCTACCGGAGAAGTTGATAATGTATATGTTTCAGAAAGTAGCGGGAACTCACATTTTGATGAGAGCGCGCTGCGTGCGGTGAAGCGGGTTGGTCAGTTCGAGCAGTTGCAGCAGCTTGAACCGGTTCTGTTTGATCGTTATTTTCGTAAATTCACCCTGGTATTTAATCCAACAGATCTTCGCAGGTAGATTATGATGCAGCGTAGCTTGGTAGTTCTGATGCTGATGCTCTGGACCGTGATTGCACGGGCAGAACTGACAATCGAAATCACTCAGGGAGTGGATGAGCCCACTCCGGTGGCCGTAGTTCCATTCGCGTGGGACGGCGCACAGGCATTGCCGGAGGATGTCGCGCAGGTAGTTGCCGATGACCTTCATCGCAGTGGTCTGTTCAGTGTTATGCCGCGGGAGAATATGCTCAGTTTCCCATCGGATCGTAACTCACTGTATTTTCGTGACTGGCGCATCAGTGGTAGTGAGTATGTGGTTATTGGTCGCATCAGCACGAAAGAGGGGGGTGCCCTGGAGGTTTCCTACGAGCTCTATGATGTACTGAAAGAGGAACGTTTGCTCGGTGAAGTCATCAATGCGAATTTCTCTAATCTGCGTGCCGTAGGCCACTACATCAGCGATCAGGTATTCGAGAAACTGACCGGTGTTCGTGGTGCATTCTCTACCCGTATTGTCTATGTGACGGCTGAATTGCTGCGCCCGCAGGTATACCGCTACAAGCTGACTCTGGCGGATGCTGATGGTCATAACCCTCGTACTATTCTGGAATCCAGAGAGCCAATCCTGTCGCCAGCCTGGTCAAGGGATGGCAGTAAGCTGGCCTATGTTTCTTTTGAGACCGGCCGTCCTGCTATTTATGTTCAGTATCTGGCAACCGGTAAACGTGAAAAAGTGCAGTCATTCCGCGGCCTCAACGGTGCACCTTCCTGGTCACCGGATGGCAATAAGCTGGCATTGGTGCTGTCTAAGGATGGTAACCCGGAAGTCTATGTGCTGGATCTGCAACAGCGTCGCCTGAGCCGGGTAACCCATCACTTTGGTATTGATACCGAGCCATCCTGGTCGCCGGACGGTCAGTCGCTGATCTTCACCTCGGATCGTGGTGGTCAGCCACAGATTTATTCTATTTATCTGCCAACCCGGGATGTTACCCGCCTGACATACGAAGGGAAGTATAATGCCCGGGGTCGTCTGACTCAGGATGGTCGTTTCCTTACCATGGTGCATCAGGTGAACGGGTCTTTCCATATTGCGGTTCAGGACCTGCGTACCGGACGTCTGGATCTGCTTACTGAGACTTATATGGATGAGTCGCCTACGATCGCTCCGAATGGCAGTATTATTCTGTACGCGACCCAGGAAGGTACCCGTGGTGTTCTTGCAGCAGTTTCTCTTGATGGTAGGGTGAAATTCCGCCTGCCGTCCTCTGAAGGGGATGTCAGGGAGCCGGCCTGGTCGCCGTTCCTGTAAGCGGAAATCCGGCGGCAATGTTTCGTTCCGGTAACAGTTGTTATCGGAATGGAGACAGAAAAGGGATAAAGTTAAATCAAATACTTATAAATACTGCTGATAAGGGCTGAAGCTATTGCAATACGTGGCTGCAAGCTTTACTTTAAGCAGGATTAACAGATCAAATTGCACATTATTGGCTAACATTTTAGGAGTGATCGATGCGTGCTATGAATATTGGTAAGGCTGCTGCTCTGGCTCTGACTGTTGTCTGGGCTGCTGGTTGTAGTACAACTAAGACTACGGATTCCGATAGCATGGGCGGTGATTCCGCTGCTACTACTCAGGGTACTACTTCTACCCAGGTATCTGGCGACTCTATGAGCATGTCTGATGTTAAGAACCTGGCGACTGTGTTCTACTTTGACTTCGACAAGTACCAGCTGAAAGCTGAAGCTGTTGAAGCTCTGCGTGGTCACGCGAAGTACCTGGTTGCTAACCCGTCTGCAAAAGTTGTTCTGGCAGGTCACGCTGATGAGCGTGGTACCCGTGAGTACAACATAGCTCTGGGTGAGCGTCGTGCTAAAGCAGCTGCTCGTGTACTGACTGTAAACGGTGTTTCCAGCAGCCAGATCGAAGTGATCAGCTACGGTGAAGAGAAGCCAGCTGTAATCGGTCACAACGAAAGCTCCTGGGCTCAGAATCGTCGTACCGAGCTGACATACTAATCACCTGAAGGTTTTTGGTATTTATGCCCAAAGCAAGTCATATTGCTGCTGCACTGGTGCTGTTCAGCACCAGTGCTCTGGCAGCAGATCCCGTCCCGGTTATTGAATTACAGGTAGAAGACTCTGCCTCCTCTCTTTCGCAGCAGAATACTCTGAATATCCGTTCTCAGGGTTCAGGCAGCGAGATGCTTATTCTACTTGAGCAGTTGCAGGATGAAGTGCGTTCATTGCGCGGTCTGGTGGAGCAACAGCAGCATCAGATACGTCAGATGGAGCAACAACAGCGTGACCGATACAGAGATCTTGATCGCCGTATCGCACAGGCTGGAAGTCGTGTACCGGCAACCGGAGTAGCGCCAGCTTCATCATCCGCGGATAGTGGTGAGGTGACGTCCACAGCCCCGTCAACGTCGGGTTCTGTTGCGATTAATGACATTCAGGCATATCAGGATGCTATCGCTCTGGTCCGCAAAAAGGCCTATACCGAAGCGTTCGAAGCCTTTTCCAGTTTCATAGAGCTTTATCCTGAGAGTGTTCGGTTACCGAATGCTTATTACTGGCTGGGTGAAGTGAATCTGGCAGAACAGAAGCTGGAACCGGCCCGTGCCGCATTTGAGCATGTTCTGGAAAACTATCCCGACAACCGCAAGGTTGCGGATTCCACCTATAAACTTGGTGTGATTCATCATCAGTTGGGTAATCAGGACAAGGCTAAAGAACTGTTTCAGCAAACTGTCAGCCGTTTTCCTGATTCTTCTGCCGCTAAGTTTGCCCGGGACTACCTGAAGCGCTGAAAGGCGGGTCCGGATAGTTCCTTTAGTTTATTTCTGAAACCGGTTTCAAATTCATGAGTACTTCATCAAACAATGCGGTAGTGCTGTTGTCTGGCGGCCTTGATTCTGCCACCGCGCTGGCAATGGCCATGGAGCGTGGCTTTAACTGTTATGTGCTGAGCTTTGATTATGGTCAGCGCTCACAGACAGAACTCAATGCTGCAAAGCGTATCGCTGCGGATCTGGGCGTTAAAGAGCATAAAATTGTACGCCTGAATCTTGAAGATTTCGGTGGCTCCGCTCTGACCGATGAAAACATCGATGTTCCTGAAGAGGAAGAGGATGGTATTCCGGTCACCTATGTACCGGCCCGGAACACCGTGTTTATGTCCCTGGCGCTGGCATGGGCAGAAGTGCTGCACGCGCAGCATATTTTTATCGGGGTTAATGCCGTGGACTATTCCGGCTATCCTGATTGCCGTCCGGAATATATTCAGGCGTTTCAGACCATGGCGAACCTTGCCACTAAAACCGGTGTTGAAGGTGAAACTCTGACGATTGAGACACCGCTGATTGATCTGACCAAGGCTGAGATTATCGCCGCGGGTACTCGTCTGGGCGTTGATTATGGTTTGACCGTCTCCTGTTATCAGGCTGATGATGATGGTAAAGCCTGTCGGGTATGCGACAGCTGTCGACTGCGTGCTAAAGGTTTTGAGGATGCTGGTGTAGAGGATCCGACCCGTTACCAGAAATAAACCGTGCCACAGTCTTGATTTTTAGTGGCGGTAACGTAATATACGCAACCCGTTGGGGTCGTTAGCTCAGTTGGTAGAGCAGTTGGCTTTTAACCAATTGGTCATAGGTTCGAATCCTATACGACCCACCAACCGCGCCTGACTGTGCAGGCAAGAATCTGTAGCAGTATCGTTTGTATTACTGCGATTGAGCTGGGTCGTTAGCTCAGTTGGTAGAGCAGTTGGCTTTTAACCAATTGGTCATAGGTTCGAATCCTATACGACCCACCAGATTACAGAAAAAGGAGCACCTCGCAGTGCTCCTTTTTGCGTTCTGGGAGAGTGCTTTTGATGAGTGTGTGGGTGTAGAAAAAGCATTATCCTGAAATCGGCTCGTGGTATAATAATTACCTGTTTCAAGAGCATTACTGTTTTATTGCCAAGCTAAGAAAAAACCATGTTGAGCAAACAAGAGCTATCCGATCGAATCCTGATTCAGGAACACTTTGCAAAAGAGCATCTACCTGGTGAGATGTCCCAGCAGCAGCGCGAAGAGTACAAAGCGCGCATCAAGCAATTGCTGATTGAGAAAGATGCCTGTCTGGTGGCTCACTACTATACCGACGAAATTCTTCAGGAACTGGCTGATGAGACCGGTGGTTGTGTCTCTGATTCCCTGGAAATGGCGCGTTTTGGCAGTAACCATCAGGCCAGCACGCTGGTTGTTGCCGGTGTTAAGTTCATGGGTGAAACCGCGAAGATCCTGAATCCGGAGAAGCGCATCCTGATGCCGACGCTGGAAGCGAATTGTTCGCTGGATCTGGGTTGCCCGGCCGAAGAATTTATCGAATTCTGTGATGCACACCCTGATCATGAAGTAGTGGTGTATGCGAATACCTCCGCTGCCGTTAAGGCCCGTGCTGACTGGGTTGTAACATCCGGTATCGCGCTAAAAGTAGTTGAGCATCTGGCGGACCAGGGTAAAAAAATTATCTGGGCACCGGATAAGCACCTGGGCGAATATGTTCAGAAGCAGACCGGTATCGAGATGCTGATGTGGGATGCAGCCTGTATCGTACATGAGGAGTTCAAGGCCAAAGGTCTGCAGGATATGAAACGTGTTTATCCTGAAGCTGCGATCCTGGTACACCCGGAGTCACCTGATCCGGTGGTGGAGCTGGCGGATGTTGTCGGTTCGACCACGCAGATTATCAATGCTGCCAAAGATCTGCCCAATAAGCAGTTTATTGTGGCGACTGACCGGGCAATCTTCTACAAGATGCGTCAGGCAGCACCGGATAAAGAGTTTATTGAGGCGCCTACCGGCGGCTCCGGCGCAACTTGTCGTAGCTGCGCTCACTGTCCGTGGATGGCAATGAACGGTCTGGAAAATGTCCTCAGTGCGCTGGAGAATGGCACTGACGAGATCATTGTCGAAGAAAGCCTGTTGGATGATGCCCGTCGTCCACTGCAGCGAATGCTGGATTTTTCTGCCAACAACGGCTGATTTCTTTCAGTTATTCAGAGAATAAAAAAGCCTGCAGATGCAGGCTTTTTTGTGTCCGGACAGCGCGGTTTATTTGTCGCGCTTGTTGACCAGATAAGTACCGTAGCCAGTCGCTACCAGTTTCTCGCCCACGTGGACATCAGTACGCATCTTCACGCGACCACGTTTCTGATCAATCTCTTCAATGGTGCCGGTTGCCTTGGCAGTATCGCCAATGTACACCGGCGCCTTGAACTTGATGCTCTGATCAATATAGATCGCACCAGGGCCAGGCAGACGGGTGCCGGCAACGGTGGAGATCAGCGCCGCAGAGAACATGCCGTGAACAATACGGTCCTTGAAGGGGGTAGTGGCTGCGTAATCGCTATTGATGTGGATCGGGTTGTTGTCACCGGAAATGCCGGCAAACATATAAACATCCGCCTCAGAAATTGTCTTGGCGTAGGAGGCGCTCATACCCACTTCCAGATCTTCCAGATAGTAACCGTGCAGCTCATCCATTGTGATTTCCTCTTTCTTTAGGGTTGTTGCGTATCTGTTAGGCCAAAAGTAGCAAAAATCTGACCTTAAAATCGAGTCTCTCTATGCTAGTATAGGTATAAACCCTTATACAAGCCGTCGATGATTGATCCTGAGGATCGCCATTGCTCCAGTATGATACGCAATTGTTGCAGTGCGAAGTATCAGCGGCGGGAATCCTGAATGCAAGACTTTCCGGCGATTGCTCCGGCGGGTCGATAAACAGAGTGAAGGACAGCTATGGCCGAATATAAAGCCCCTGTAAAAGAGATGAACTTTGTACTGAACCACGTGGCCAATATGCCGGGGCTGGCTCAGTTACCAGGATTTGAGGATGCGCAGGAAGATATGGTCAGTGCGATTCTCGATGAAGCAGCAAAATTGTCCGGCGAGGTACTGTCACCGCTGAATACCGTAGGTGATCAGACGGGCGTACGTTTGGACGGTGCGGAAGTGCCAACGCCAGAAGGCTTTAAGGAGGCCTACCAGGCCTTCGCTGAAGGTGGCTGGGGTTCGCTGCAGTTTGATCCGGCATACGGCGGTCAGGGGCTGCCATATTCGCTTTCCATTCCGGTGATGGAGATGTGGCAGGCGGCCAATATGTCCTGGGGCCTGTGCCCTCTGCTATCACAGGGCGCGGTTGAAGCGATTGATGCCAGTGCTTCTGATGAGCTGAAAGAGACCTATCTGCCTAAGCTGATCAGCGGTGAATGGACCGGGACTATGAATCTGACGGAGCCTGCCGCGGGTTCTGATCTGTCTGTCGTGCGCTCTAAAGCGGAGCCTGCCGGAGATCACTATCTGGTCTCCGGCCAGAAGATTTTTATCACCTGGGGTGAGCACGATATGGCCGAGAATATTCTGCACCTGGTGCTGGCGCGTCTGCCGGATGCTGAACCGGGCGTACGCGGTATCTCTCTGTTTCTGGTGCCTAAGTTCCTCGTCAATGCAGACGGTTCCCTGGGCGAACGCAACGACTGCGCTGCGGTTTCTCTGGAGCATAAGCTGGGTATTCATGCCAGTCCGACCTGTGTTATGTCATTCGGTGATAATGGCGGTGCGGTTGGTTATCTGGTGGGTGAGCCGGGCAAAGGCCTCGCTTGTATGTTTAAAATGATGAATAACGCTCGTCTGGCGGTGGGTCTTCAAGGGGTCGCAATCTCTGAGCGAGCCTACCAGCATGCGCTGGAGTATGCCGGTGACCGGACTCAGGGACGGGCGGTAGGGCATGCCGAAGCCGGACCGATTATCCGCCACCCGGATGTACGCCGGATGCTGCTGACGATGAAAGCACTGACCGAAGCCGGTCGGGCAATTACCTATGATGCCTGCGCCAGTCTTGACCGGGCTCACAAACAGTCTGATAAAGAGCAGGCTGCCCGGGCTGCGTTGCTGACACCGATTGTGAAAGGCTGGTGTACTGAATTTGCCCAGGAAGTGACCTCTCTGGGGGTGCAGATTCACGGTGGTATGGGCTTTATCGAAGAAACCGGTGCCGCGCAGTTCTACCGCGATGCCCGGATTCTACCGATCTATGAAGGAACCAACGGTATTCAGGCGCTGGATCTGGTGGGACGTAAGACCCAGTTTGATGCGGGTGAGGCTCTGACCGCGTTGATTGCGGAGATGCAGGCGGTTGCAGAGCAGGCGCTGGCGTCCGATGATCATGTGCAGGATGGTCAGGCACTGGCTGACGCGCTGGTGGCACTGGAAGGCGCAAGAGATCAGTTGCTGAACAGCACGGACACGCCTGAGTTTGCAGCCACGGTCGCCTACAACTTCCTGATGCTGGCCGGTACTGTGTGCGGCGCCTGGCAGTTGCTGAGACAAGCTCTTCAGGCAGCAGAGATGCTGCAGCAGGGTGCAACTGATCAGCCATTCCTGACGGCTAAGCAGGCGACTGCGAGTTTCTACATTGGGCAGGTACTGCCGCGCTACAAAGGCTATGCCGCGATGATTGAGGATGGCTATGCCTCTGTTCTTGATGTGTCTGACGAGCAGCTTGAGGCAGCATTCATCTGATCCTTCCGAGACAGGTAGCGGTGTATTGCTGCTACCTGTTTTGGTGAATAGCGCTTGATGTTTGGCGGTTGTGAGAGGACAATGCCGCCATTAACAGACCCGTCTTCTATCCCGAATGATCACTAAAATTATACTGACACTGCTGGTTATCGCCGCCGGATACTTCTATCTGAAACGAAAATCTGCGCCCCAGCCATCTGCTTCAGCCAGACAGCAGGATACTGTCAGTGTCAGCGCGTCATCGGCAGTACCTGTTAAATTGATAGCAGCATTGCTGATTGCGATCTTCTCCGTGGCTACTTTGTCCTATATTGGTTATCACTGGTTTGATAACAACCGGATACTGGAAGTCCGGCTGGTCAGCCCGGGAACTGATCAGCATCTGATATATGAAGTGCGTAAAGGTGATCTTAAAGAGCGCAGTTTTACCACCACAGATGGTCAGATTGTCCGGATCGGTGCTTCAGAGCGATTAGAAGTTCGCGCGACAGAACACTGAAGCTGATCGTCACACTTCAAACAACCTTTTTGTGTATCTTATTTTCTGCCGTTCAACGGCTGAGTTTGTTTTTTATATTTCAATATTAAGCGTTATCTATGTTTCAGCGAACTACCCTATACAGCCATAAAGAATTACCGACCCGTTTTATCAGCGGTGGTGATTTTAAATCGTTATCCAGCTCGGGATTTCAGATTCCGTTATGCTGGTTGCTGCTGTTTGGCGCGGACTCTCTGAGAACCCAGAAAGTGTTTAATCTTGAAGGGGAGCAGACCTGCGAATATACCACTCTGATCAGTGATAAAGCCGCTGCGTTGGAGCGCTATCAGACTGCTGCAGAGCGATTCAAAAGTCTGCTGGGACAGCGTTGTGATACTTATTTTGACTACTGGCATCAGTACCTGACCTATAACGCTGAAGAATACATTCATCTTGATGCCACTGCGCTGTGGATGAACGGCGATGAGCAGGCATACCTCGATAACCTGCGCCTCAGTCTGTCGGGGATTGACTGGGTGATGTCCGGGCAGTGTCCGTGGCAGCGTTCCTGGCTGGAAGCTCTGCCGGTCATTGGGCGAGCATTCGATCCGTTGGCAAAAGCGTTACAACACGATGGCCTCAGGCACCTGCTGGCTCAGAGTGGTGTGCTGGATGCCGGCGGTGATATCTATATAGACAAAACGGTGCTTCAGGGAGAGATCTGAGGCATCAGATAAGTAACGCAAAGGAGTTGCTATGAATCGTGATGTGATATTGCTATCGCTGTGCCAGGCTTTGCTGACTACTGGCAATATTCTGCTGGTTTCGGTCAATGCGCTGATCGGTCAGCAGCTCGCGCCTGATCCTGCCCTGATTACTCTGCCGGTTGCGCTGCAGTTTGTCGGCCTGATGGTAGCAACTATTCCTGCCTCTCTGGTGATGGCGAGAATTGGCCGAAAGAACGGTTTTTATCTGGGTAACAGTATCGGCATTGTCGGCGCTCTGTGCTGTATCATCGCCCTGACTAATGGGCAGTTCACACTGTTCTGTGCCGGGACCTTTCTACTGGGGATTGGCATAGGGTTTGGCACCCTCTACCGTTTTGCGGCGATTGAAGCCTGCCCGGAAGAGCACAAGAGTCGGGCTATTTCATTGGTGATGGCCGGCGGTGTTCTGGCTGCGGTGATCGGTCCTAATCTTGCCGTCAGCAGTCGTGACTGGGTTGATGACGGTGTGTTTACCGGGGCTTTTGTGGTGTTGACCGGGCTTTATTGTCTTGCGCTGGTGCTGCTGACGCAGGTTCGTATTCGTTCCCAGGTTCAAGCCGTAGCTGAAGGGCCTGCGAGGCCGATGCGGGAAATCCTGTTGCAACCGGTTTTTATCGTGGCGGTAACCATCGGTATGATCAGTTATGCGGTTATGAACCTGATCATGACGGTTACTCCGGTCGCGATGGCCCGTTGTGGGTTCGATTTTGATACTGCGGCCTGGGTCATTGAGTGGCATGTGTTGGGAATGTTTCTGCCCTCGTTTGTCACGCCAAAGCTGATCAAACGGTTCGGTCTGTTGAATATTATGGCAACAGGTGCGGGCCTGATGCTGATCTGCATTCTGCTGAACCTGCACGGTGTTTCTCAGTGGCACTTCTGGACCGCACTGGCGCTGCTGGGTGTGGGTTGGAACTTTATGTTTATCGGGGCAACTCAGCTGGTTACTTCCGCCTACCGGGTGCAGGAGAAAGCGAAAAGTCAGGCGGCTAATGAATTCCTTATCTTTGGCATGGTGACGGTATCGGCGTTTGCTTCCGGCTGGCTGGAGGCGACACTGGGGTGGCAGTTGCTCAATACTCTGATGATCCCGGTTGTGCTGTGGGCTGTACTGGTGATTATGGTGTTCCGTAAACCGGTACAGCAGGCTCTGAATCCGCTCCCAACAGCCTGAATTCCAGCCAAAAAAAAGGCCGCTAAGGGGAGTGCGGCCTAATTATGTTGATGAAAACTTTAAAGCTGGGGTTCGTTGTCTGTATCCGGTCTGTTTTATAGTGCACTCAGAGCGTCTGATAATGGGTCTGAGCCACTGCAGGTCGAATCGTAAAACAGGGCGGACCGACAACAGGGAGTTTCAGTATTGGTCGGGATTCGGATTCCGTCAAGAAAATAAAAGTATGTTTTTTGATCAGCGATGAGCTGTCCGATCCGCAGCGCTGATTGTTTATGGCCTTGTGCTATTTTTTCAGAATCTGGCAGAATGCCGGCGAGCCAGATAATCTGATCTGGATCTGACGCCAAAAGCGCTGTTGGACTTGTACAGAGCTTTAATTTGTAGTGCAATGCCCCGCAGGCAGCTGTGACTGTCTGCGCGTTAATAGCCCCTGAGCCAATACCCGAGCTCAATAACTGAGCTAATAAAAGGACTCCCCGATAATGAAGAGCTACCTGTTCACAACCGAAACTGATCGCGGCGGTGTAATGCTGTGTGATATCGATGATTTCGATGAGGCGGTTGAGTACCTGTGTGAGCGTTTCGACGGGGTAGTCAGAGTAGAAGCAGGTGATCAGACCTGGCAATTGCCTGCTGATCAATGGTCCGCTCCACCCCAGGAAAGCGCTCCTGTCATCGATCAGCCTGAAAATGCTCAGCCAGAGGCGGCAGAGAACGATCTGTTTGGCTGAAACCGCACTCCGCTTTCCCATGCTTGGCCGCTTCAGGTATTCTTGAAGCACTTATGAATGGATGCTTCTCCACGCTGCTTTATCGCCTGTAACTATGCGCAGGTGAATTCTGATCTGTATCCGGCATCCGCTATCGATATCTGTCAGGAACGCTGTCTGAATGTTTCAGATCTACCATTCGAATAAACTGGATCTGCTTAAAGATCTGCTGCTGGAGGTGATCAGCCGTCAGCCATTGTCTGATCCTTTTCAGCCTGAAACCATTCTGGTGCAGAGCCCGGGCATGGCCCAGTGGCTTAAACTGGAGCTGGCTGAAAAACTCGATATCGCAGCGAATATCGATTTTCCTCTACCGGCCAGCTTTCTCTGGAAAAGCTTTTCTACGGTACTG
Source organism: Amphritea sp. (assembly GCA_025800245.1). GTDB lineage: Bacteria > Pseudomonadota > Gammaproteobacteria > Pseudomonadales > Balneatricaceae > Amphritea. The sequence goes on from JAOXSA010000082.1 coordinate 34,955, forward strand.
AAAGATGTGCCGGAGCGTTCCGCTTATAACAAAGATGCCCTGACCTGGGGGCTGATGGAATTGTTGCCAGAACAGCTGGATCAACCCGGATTTGAAGTACTTAAACGCTATCTGGAAGATGATCGTGAGCAGTTCAAGCTGTATCAGCTATGTGGCCGGGTCGCGGATATTTTTGACCAGTATTTAGTGTACCGTCCGGACTGGATCAACGCCTGGGAGGCGGGTGATGATCTGCCTGAGATCAGTCAGTCCCAACCCTGGCAGCCCATTCTCTGGCGCCTGCTGAAACAACGTATTGATGGGCTGGGCTTGTCGCACTGGCACCGTGGCAACATGTTCAGTGGTTTTGTTGAGGCGCTTCAGCAAGGGCGCTTTGCTGATAGCGCGTTGCCGGCACGTCTGTTTGTGTTTGGTATATCGGCCCTGCCACAGAACTTTGTTGAAGCGCTGCAGGCGCTGGGGCAGCGCATCGATGTGCATCTGATGGTCACCAATCCCTGTCAGTATTTCTGGGGCGATATTGTCGATCCCCGTTATCTTGCGAGACTCAACCAGCGCTGGTTATCCAAACCGGGGATGACCCGGGAAAACTACTATAGTCACGGTAATCCGCTGCTGGCCTCTATGGGTAAACTGGGGCGTGATTACCTTTATCAGCTACAGGAACTGGCAGCACCTGAGATCGACCTGTTTGAACCGCCCGGGCGGGAAACACTGCTGGCATCCGTACAGCAGGATATTCTTGAACTGCACGATCCTTCCGCCGGTAAAATGCTGGAGCCAGGGGAGCGGTCGGTGATCCCGGCAGATGATCGCTCATTTCAGCTGCACAGTGCTCACAGCCCGTTGCGGGAAGTAGAGATACTCCATGATCAGCTGCTGGCCTTACTTGACTCACAACCGGATCTGTCACCCCGGGACATTATAGTGATGATGCCCGATGTCGCCGCGTATGCCCCATATATCGAAGCGGTGTTTTCCAATGCGCCCACCGGACGCTACATTCCTTTCTCAATTTCAGATCGGACACTGCAACAGGAGAGCCCGTTACTGCAAAGCTTCCTGCTGTTGCTGGGTTTGCCGGAAAGCCGCTTAACGGTGTCGGAAGTGCTGAAGATACTCGAAGTGCCCGCTGTATTACGACGCTTCGGATTGGAAGGTGAGAGTTTCGAGCGGATCAGTCGCTGGATCGAGGCCAGTCAGATTCGCTGGGGGGTGGATGGTACGCAACGGGATGGTCTGGGTATTCCTGCGTTTGAACAGAACAGCTGGCGCTTTGGCCTGAAGCGGATGCTGGCCGGATATGCCCTGGGTAGTACCGATGATCTGTGGCAGGGCATTGAACCCTATGATGAGATCGAAGGCCTTGAGGCGGAAGATCTGGGGCAATTGGCAGCGTTTGTTGAGTTACTGGAGCTCTGTGTAATCGAGCTGAATAAGCCGCGCCAGATTGCGGACTGGTTTGAGCTGCTCAGCATTATTCTGGAACAGGCGTATCTGCCGGATGAGCAGGATGAGATTACCCTCAGTCAGATCCGTAAAGTACTGGAACAGCTCCAACAGCAACTGCAGGACAGTCATTACCTGCAACCGCTGAGCTGGGCGATCATGCGTGATTATCTGACCCAGGCACTGGGTAACAGCCGCTCCAGTCAGCGTTTTATGGTCGGGGCAGTGAACTTCTGTACCCTGATGCCGATGCGATCAATCCCGTTCCGCCTGGTTTGTCTGCTGGGTATGAACGATGGCGTCTATCCCCGTGCGATCCCGCCGATGGGCTTTGATCTGATGGTCGATAATCCGCAACGGGGTGATCGTTCCCGCCGCGATGATGACCGTTATCTGTTTCTGGAGGCGGTGCTGTCGGCCCGTTCACAGCTCTATATCAGTTATGTCGGTCGCAGCGTTCAGGATAACAGTCCGAAAGTACCGTCAGTGCTGGTCAGTGAGATACTGGAGTACTGCCTGAATAACTACCGCAGTGAAACCGGTGAGCTGAAGCAGCAACTGATAACGGAACATCCGTTACAGCCTTTCAGTCGAGCCTATTTCGCTGCTGAGCAGCAGGACCGGCTGTTCAGCTATGCCGATGAATGGTTACCGCTGGTCAACGAGCAGGGCAGTCAGGCCCAGAGCTTTATGAGTCAATCGTTGCTACTGGAACGGCCGGATCAGATTGAACTGAGTGATCTGCTCAACTTTGCCCGCAATCCGGTGAAGTTCTTCTTCCAGCGTCGGTTGAAAGTGTTCTTCAATGATTACGATATTGAACAGCAGGATGAAGAGCCGTTTCAGGTTGATGGCCTCAGTGCCTATCAGCTCAAGCAGACCCTGCTGGACGCGGCTCTCAATGATGAGCTGGAACATCGCTTCGAGCGGATCAGAGCTGCGGGTCAGCTGCCCGTCGGTTTAGCCGCACAATTACAAACCCGTAAGCTTCGTCACGACTGTCAGGAGCTGGCCGATAAAATCCGGCCATTCGCCGGCACACCGCGCCGTATAGAATGCCGGTTGCAGTTAAACGGTGTGCTGCTGACCGGTTGGATCAATAATCTTCACAGTGAGGGGCTGCTGCGCTACCGGGCCGCTAACGCCAAAGGCAAGGATCTGGTGTCTCTGTGGCTTGAGCATCTGGTACTGTCGGCGCTGAGTGTATACAGCCAGTCCAGTTTCTTTGGCCTGAATGGCCGCCACTGGTTTGAACCGTTAACACCGGATGAAGCGCAGAGTTATCTGCAGGAATGGGTCGACCTGTGTCTGTTGAGCCTGCAGGAGCCGTTACCTTTGCCCGCCGATACCAGTTGGGTTCGCGTCAATAAGGCTGCCGATAAAGGAGAAGAGGTGGCAGAGAAAGAAGCCGCTAACTGCTTTAACTCTGATGCCTGGCGCTTTGGTGAGGTAGATGACGTATACATTGCCCGGGTTTTCAGTGACTACAGTATGCTGGGACCCCGTTTCACCGAACTGTCTGAACAGTTCTACGGACCGTTGCAGCAGCGCCTGAAAGTCTCGAATGAGCGGGACAGTGCTGATGACTGAGACGATGAATGACTCTATGACCGAAACCGCTCAGAAAATTGAAGCCCGCCTGCTGGATCCACTGACGTTCCCGCTGCACAGTCGACGGCTGATCGAAGCCAGCGCGGGTACCGGTAAAACCTATACCATTACAGCGCTCTATCTGCGCTTATTGTTGGGTGATGGTGATCCGGGCAACGCCAGAGAGATCGCCCTGCGAGTGGATCAGATTTTGGTGGTAACTTTTACCGAGGCGGCTACAGAAGAGTTACGTGACCGTATCCGCAGCCGGATTCAGGATGCCTGGCGTGCCCTGAAGGGCGAAGTCACTTCCGATCCATTTCTGAATGATCTGATCGACAGGCAGGATGATCCGGAAACCGCAGCTGAGCTGCTGGAGATTGCTGCTCGACAGATGGATGAGGCGGCGATTTTTACCATTCACGGTTTCTGCCAGCGGATGCTGAAACACCATGCCTTTGAAAGCGGTAGCTTGTTTGAGACCGAGCTGATCACCGATGACTCGGTGTTGCTGCGTCAGGCGGTGCTGGATATCTGGCGCGGTATGATCTATCCCCGTAATGATGCTTTAGGTCGCGCCATTCAGGAGGTCTGGTCGTCACCGGATAGCCTGCAGGCGGAACTGCGGCCGCTGTTGGGCCGGTCGGAACTGAGTCTGGTGCCAGCACTGGCAACCGATGATCTGGAACAGCGCTGGACCACCTGGCAGCAGTGGCTGAAACAGTTTCGTCAGGACTGGCTGGAGAACAGTGACGATCTGGCAGAGTTGATTCAGCAATCCGGCGTAAACAAGAACAGTTATCGTAAAGCTTCGGTACCGAAATGGCTGGCATCGATCGGCGCGTTTGCCAGCGGCGAAACCGATCAGGTCCCGGATGAGGCAATTGGGAAACTGGCCCAGTCACAGCTGGCGGCGAAAACCCCGGCAGGTAAGGTTGTACCTGAGCATCCTCTGTTTGAACTCTGCGAGCGGTTCTGTGAAGAGCAGTTACCCCTGCGCGAGCTGCTTCTGACTCGGGCCCGTACCGATATCGAACAGCGCTTTCAGAAGATCAAGCGTGATGCCCGGCAACTGTCATTTGATGATCTGCTGATTCAGTTGGATCAGGCGTTGAATCCGATACCGGGTGGCGAGCAGAACAGTGAACTCTGCCGTGCGATCACAGGCCAGTATCCGGTTGCCATGATCGATGAATTCCAGGATACCGATGCCCTGCAGTACCGGATTTTTACCACGCTATACAGCGATACACCGGCTCATGGTCTGTTTATGATCGGCGACCCGAAACAGGCGATCTACGGTTTCCGTGGTGCGGATATCTTTACCTATATTCAGGCCCGGCGTGAGGTGACCGAACATTATACGCTGGCAACCAACTGGCGTTCGTCATCGGCCATGATCGGGGCGGTCAACCAGTTGTTCGAACAGGCGGGCCGGCCCTTTATTTACGATGATGATATCCCGTTTATACCGGTACAACCTTCAAGTCATGCCGACCGTAAGCCGTTTACGCTGCATGGTCGTCAGCCGGCGGCCCTGCAATTCTGGTTTGATGGTCAGCCGTTTGTCAGCAAGGGCGATTATCTGCAACAGATGGCGGACGCCTGTGCTTCCGATATTCAGCGTAAACTGCAGGCCGGCCAGAGCGGTGATGCGCTGTTAGGTGACCAGCCGCTCAGTGCGGGAGATCTGGCAGTGCTGGTACGTAACCGTCAGGAAGCCTCCGCGGTTCGGGATGCCCTGGCGCTGCGGCAGATTCCCAGTGTCTATCTCAGTGGTCGTGACAGCGTTTTCAATACTCAGGAAGCCTTTGATCTGAAGCTGTTGTTGCAGGCGGTAGCAGAGCCTCAGGATGAGCGGCGCTTGCGGGCGGCGCTGGCGACAGCGCTACTGAACTATCCGGCCCGCTATCTGGATCAGCTGGCCAACGATGAGCAGCTCTGGGAAGCGCTGGTGGCTGAATTCACTGACTATCAGCAGACCTGGGAGCGACTGGGTGTGTTGCCGATGCTCCGCCGTCTGATGCGGCGACGTGCGCTGGCCGAATCGCTGCAACAGCAAGGCCAGGGCGAACGGCGTCTTACTGATCTGCTGCATCTGGGAGAGATTCTGCAGAAAGCCAGTCTGGAACAGGAAAGCAGTGCCGCGCTGATGCGCTGGTACAGCGATCAGTTACAGCGTCCGAACGGTGAGAGTGATGAGCAGCGTATTCGTCTGGAGAGTGACTCCCGACTGGTGACCATCATCACTATCCACAAGAGTAAGGGGCTTGAATATCCGCTGGTATATCTGCCATTCGGTTGCAGTTACACCAAAGCCCGGGAGCCGATGTATCACGATGACAATGACCGTTTGTGCTTCGATCTGGATGCTAAAAGTGCTGATGGACTCGAGGCGGCGGATAAAGAAAGACTGGCTGAAGATCTGCGCTTGCTTTACGTGGCACTGACCCGCTCTGTGCACGCCTGCTTTATCGGACTGGCCAATCTGCCGGATGGACAATCCCGTAGCAAGAGTGGTCTGCACCGTTCAGCGCTGGGTTATCTGTTACTCGATGGAGCTCAGTCCAGTGAAAGGCTGAATGAGTCTTTGCAGGCAATGACCGAAGCAGCATCGGTACAGTTAATGTCGCCACCTGAGCCGGAGCGACAGGCTGGATTATTTGACCTGCCCGAAGAAGCTCTGGAGATGGGGGTGGCACGGGATTTTCAGAGAGTACTACGCCGAGACTGGCGTATCTCCAGTTATTCGGCGCTGGTCAGCCATGGTCACAGTGATCCGGTATTACCCGGACTGGATCTGGAAGTGGTGGATGAGCAGAGTGCCAATGAACCGGTACTTGAGCCGGCCCATGATATTTTCAGTTTCCCGAAGGGGGCACAGGCGGGTACCTTCCTGCATGAACTGTTTGAACAGATCGACTTTACCGATTATGCCGGTGACGTTGATGAGCTGCTGGAACAGCGCTGCATGCTGGCGGGCTACGATGAGGTCTGGCAGTCGGTGTTAAAAACATTATTGGATGATGTGCTGCAGACCTCACTGAATCCCGGGGCCAGCGATGGCGCAGGTGATATCAGACTGGGGCAGATCGGGCTCAATGACCGGCTGGTGGAGATGGAGTTTGTGATGCCATCCCACGCGCTGAACGCTGACAAGCTGAATCAGCTATTGCGTCAGCATGATCCACTGACCCGCCGGGCCGGACAACTGAGCTTTGACACCCTTAAAGGGATGCTGAAAGGCTTTATCGATCTGGTATTCGTGCATCAGGGGCGATATTACATACTCGACTACAAATCGAACCATCTGGGTATGAAACTGAGTGATTATAATCAGCAGGCGCTGGAGCAGGCGATGATTGATCACCGCTACGATTTTCAGTATCAGCTGTACGCGCTGGCGTTACACCGATTGCTGATGAGCCGTTTGCCAGACTATAACTTTGAGCAGCATTTCGGTGGTGTGTTTTATCTGTTCCTTCGGGGAATGAAGCCGGAGCAGCCCGGCAATGGTGTATTCCATTGCCGACCTGAGCAGGCGCTGGTGGAAGGATTAGATCAGCTATTCAGGGGGGATAACTGAGATGGCTCTGTTAAGAGATCTTCGACAGTTACAGTTGATCCGACCGCTGGATGAACAGTTTGCCGGATTCATTACCGATGCCGAATCCCGTGCAATTGATGGTATACCGGATTCGCAGTTGCGCCTGCTGGGATTGCTGGCAGCGCTCACCAGTGTGCAGTTGAGCCGGGGCGAGGTATGCCTGCAGCTTAACCAACTCCATCTGCAGTTGCAGGGCTGGCCGGTGGTACTCCGTAAACAGGCTGAAGCACTGTTTGCTGATCTGTCGGAGTCTGAGCTGTTACAGGCGATCACGGTTTCTGATGGTAGCCATGAAGCACCGCTGGTGTTGGAGCAGGGACGTCTTTATCTGTATCGCTACTGGAAGTATGAGTCTCAGGTGGCGGCGACCATTAATCATCTTACGGTACCGGTGGCACTCGAACCGCAGGCTGTGGCAATGGGGCTGCAACGCTTTTTCCCGAATGCCAGCAATGATGAGGTGGACTGGCAGCAGGTTGCCGTGGCGATCGCCCTGAGTCGGCGCTTCAGTGTTATCAGTGGTGGTCCGGGTACCGGTAAAACCACGACCGTTGCCCGCTTGCTGGGGCTTTATCTCGAACTTCACGAGGCAACCCCGGTGATTCGGCTGGCAGCACCGACCGGTAAAGCGGCGGCCCGCTTGAGTGAGTCGCTGGGCCGGGCGCGGGATGCTCTGCCACTGGATGAAGATACCAAAGCACTGATTCCTGATCAGGCGGTCACGCTGCATCGGTTACTAGGGCCGCGGCCAAACAGTAAATCATTCCGGCACAATGCTGATAATCCACTGCACCTGGATCTGCTGGTGGTGGATGAGGCGTCGATGATCGATCTGCCGATGATCTACCGTCTGCTGGATGCGCTACCAGAACATGCGCAGTTAATTATGATCGGTGACAAGGACCAGCTGGCATCGGTAGAAGCTGGCAGCGTGCTGGGTGATATATGTAGCTGGGATAGTCATGGAGATAGTCACGGAGAGTCCGGTGAGCTGATTTACAGTACAGATCAGTACGCTTACCTGAAACACTGTTGCCGGTTACCTGATGCGACTACCTCTGCGCAAAGTAGTGTTGCGGATGCGCTGGCGTTGTTGCGAAAAAGTTACCGCTTCGATGCCGGCAGTGGTATCGGGCAATTGGCACGGGCGGTTAACAGCGGTGATACAGTCGGTGCCGTGCAATCCTTCCAAAGTGGGTTCAGCGATATCAGCCATATAGAGCTGAATGAACAGGGATATGCTGAAATGTTGCAACAGGCGGTGGCTGGTTATCGACCTTACCTGCAATTGATCGCTGAACGTGCCGAGCCCCGGAATATTCTCCATTGCTTTGGTGCCAGCCAGTTACTGGCGGTGGTTCGCGAAGGCCCCTATGGTGTCAGCGGATTGAATGAGGCCATCGAGAAACAGCTGCGCCAGTATCGGCTTATTCAGGGGAGCGATGTCTGGTACGCAGGGCGTCCGGTGATGATTACCCGAAATGATTACCAGTTGGGACTCTACAACGGTGATATTGGTATTGCGATTGCTGATGAGACCGGCAAGCTGCGGGTTTGGTTTGAGTGGCCGGATGGTGAAGTAAAAGGCATTCTGCCGGGGCGCTTACCGGCCCATGAAACGGTATTTGCGATGACCGTGCATAAGAGTCAGGGCTCAGAGTTTGAGAATGTGTTGATGATTCTGCCGGCAGAGGATTCTGCATTGTTAACCCGTGAGCTGATCTATACGGGCATCACCCGGGCGAAACAGCGCTTTACCCTGATAAGCCGCGAGCAGTCATTGGTCAATGGTACTGCGCGTCGCACAGAACGGGCCAGCGGTCTGGCGTGGCGACTCTGGCAATAAGCAGTGCGAGGGCAAAAAAAAACCGGACCAATGTCCGGTTTTTTTATTCAACGGTGTCTCAGGCGTTAGCTTCCTGGGCATCAACAAATGCAGCGAACTCAGTGTAACCACCGATGTGTTCCTGACCGTGAAAGATCTGAGGCACTGTCTCGACCGGCTTGCCGATGGTTTTCTCCAGATCTTCCTTGCTGATACCTTCTTCATGGATGTCGATGTAACGGAAGTCCAGATCTTTCATCTCACACAGCTGACGGGCACGGGTACAGAAGCCACAACCTTTACGACCAAAAATAGTAATTCGTTGCATTTAACGATCTCCTCGGATTTGTTTGAGTCTATTGAACCAGTGTTAAGCCCTGAGTACCAATTGCCTTTTTTAATGTTTTAGATAGGCAGAGGTTATCGCCGGGTTCAACTTGGTTTAGAATGGTGAGCAAAGATATACAAATGGGTAGCGTTGTGCCAGAAAATATTCCGGTCCACCGGCTCAGAGACATGCCGGTTTTTGGTGGATTGCGTGAAGAAATTGTCAGACTGATTCTGGAAGGCAGTCATTTCATTGAGCGACAGCCTGGAGAAGATTTCTTTACTGAAGGTGAGCGAGGCGACTCTGCCTTTATTGTTGAATCCGGCAGTGCGGCGCTTTATAAGCGCGGTGAGTCAGGTGAATACCATCAGATTCGCAGCTTTATGACCGGCGAATGCTTCGGCGCAATGGCGTTGCTGGGGGTGTATCCCCGCAGCGGTGTGGTCCGTGCCCTGGAACCCTGCAGAGTGGTAGAGATCAAGGCGGATCAGTTGTTCACCGTTTATCAGAAAGATCCGGAGCAGTACACGCTGATTTTTATGAATATGGCGCGGGATCTGAGCCGTCGGTTGAGGGATACCGATGATCAGCTGGTGGTATTGATGGATAACGCAATCGTGCCGGATGGATGTGAATAGTTTTTACTGAATCCGGACAAAAAAAGAGCCTCAGACTGAGGCTCTTTTTTTATGATTTCAATCTGCCTGTTACCAGGTATCCCGGCGCTTACGGCGTTTTGGCAGGAAAGGAATAATCAGGCCAAGAATCAGACCACCGAAGGCAACCAGGCCGCCATAAGTGAACCAGCGCATCAGATTGCTCTCGTCCATGCTATTGATGGTGCGGTTCAGGGCGACAATCTGCTCTTCCAGCTCAGCAATCTTCATCGCGTTGCGGTTGTTCTCCTGGCCCAGGCTGCCACTTTGCTGCTTCAGAGTGTTAATCTCATCCGCCTGGGTAGTAACCTGCTGCTGGCTTGCTTCCAGCTGCTGCTGCAATTCCGGGAAGCGGATCGTAAGACTGGTGCCGGAAGACACTTTGTCAGCACCGATCCAGCCGGTTTTACCGCTTGGCGTACGGATCTGAACATACTTTGCTTCGTTGTTGCGACGCAGGACCGTTACCGGGGTACCGCTGCGGATACGGCCGGTGATTTTATACTGATTACCAGGACCACCATGATAAAAGGTGTAAACATCGTCACTGATGTAGTTAGCTGCACTGGCGTTTATCTGCAGGCCGAAAACAAGCAGCAGAGCTGTCAGAGCCGGAATAAAAAATTTAGGGAGTTTGCTAAACGGATTCATAGTGTTCCTGTGGTTGTTCGGTGCTTCAGCTTTCCCCCCCCGAAAAACTGCTGCGCAATTTAAAGGTAAAGCCGAAACGGGTAGACCGGATATCAGTATTTTAGTTCAGTGGCGTATAGTACGGATTTCATAACATAGCGCAATAAAAACACTTACAAACAACAGGACAAAAAATCCGGGGTTTGATGCTATAATCGCCGGCCTTGTAAAAATTGTGAGTGAGGTAGCTGCCGGTGGCTGTTATTCGTTGGATTCTGGGACGTATTATTCTGTTGCTTAACTTTGTCTTCAGCCCGCGCCGTATGAAACGCGATCCGCAGGTTCAGCAGGAGCTTGATCGTAAAACGGCGCACTTGTCGCTGTATCAGTATGAGGCCTGTCCTTTCTGCGTTAAAGTTCGCCGTGCTCTGCGTCGTAACGGTCTGAATATCGATATCCGCGATGCCAAGCGGGTTGATGAACACCGTAATGCGCTGCTTAACGGTGGTGGCAAGCTTAAGGTGCCTTGCCTGCGTATTGATGAAGCTGATGGTGAAGTGCGCTGGATGTATGAGTCCTCAGATATTATTCATTATCTGGAGCAGACCTACGTCAGCCAGTAGCACCTACGATCTTTAAAAAAACCGCTTCCTGAAAGCGGTTTTTTTGTATCCGCTTATGGTTACCTGGCCTGTTTGCCTTCTGAATCCCGGGGCGTGCCGAGGAGCACGCTGGCAAATTCAGCGAAACCGTAGCCACCACTGCCTTGCGCTATATAGCGGGGCGGGGGATCCAGGCGGGGGATAAAGCGAGCAATGTTGGCAACGCCTGCGGTGTGAGTGAACATGCGAAACATCGATTCATCGTTGGCGGAATCACCAATAAAAGCAACCTGTTCACGGGCTTCTGCCAGGTTCATATTTGCATGTTGTTCAAGGTATGCGAGACAGGATCCAGCCTTGTCGTAATCGCCCATCCAGATATTAATATGGATTGAACTCAGCCGCGCAGTAATTGCTTTCTGATCTAAAAAGTCCATCAGCTGTCGCTGTTCTTCCGGGCTGTTGCAGTGTTGTTGGCCAACATCGAATGCGATATCCGTGAGCCGGAAACGGCTGTCTTCGGTTATTTTTGCGAATGGCAGAGTTTCCAGAGCTTCAGCCGCAATTGCTTTCAGCTGCTGATGATGTTCAAACCGTTGCTGTTCCTCAACACGAAAGTGGGAGGTCACCTGCAGATTGTCATCCTGCATCATCCAGAATGCGCCATTTTCTCCGATAATGGTACGGATCGGCCAGGTGCGCAGCATACAGTCACACCAGGCATAACAGGCTCCGGTGACTGGAATGACTTCAATACCTGCGTCTCTCAGTTGTTGTAGCGCGGAAAACGCTTCCGGTGGCAGCTGTCCATTCCAGGTGAGAGTGTCATCGACATCAGTAAAGAGGTAGCGGATCTGGTCAGGCAGACTTTCAGGCAGTGGCCCGGGCAGATTCAGGTTATTCATTATTGAGCTCCATTGAGATGAACATGGGCTGGTGGTCAGACGCATTGCAGTGCTGATCCACCGATACAGATGCCGGTTGTGTTTCGGACATAAAGATGTAGTCACGCCGGTGTGGGCCTTGCGGCCATTGTTCACGGTCGAACAAACCGCAGGTCGGCTCTGTCTGAGCATTGGAAAGGGCTGCATCCTTCCAGCCTGCTTCCAGCATCAGAGTGTAGTGATCGGACTGATCACAGCAGTTAAGGTCACCGCATAGCAGCATCAGCGCAGGGCGTTCTGGTTGCAGATATATACCGGCACCCGATAGCGGTGGTTGAGCGCACAGAGCGGTATGCTGGTCCCGGATCTGATTCAGCCGCTTAAGCTGTTGCAAACGCTCGTTCTGGCAGTGATAAGCAAGATGCGTATTGATGATTGCCACTGGTATAGCGTCCACCCGGACCCATGTTTCCACGGCGATGCGAGGTGTTTGCCAGGCGTTTCCAGAAGGGGAACCAGCCACAGGCAGGCTGTGTAACCGCTGATCCAGCAATGGCAGTTTAGACAGGGTCAGATTGCCAAATTCGCGTCGTTGTTGTGGCGTATCTCCCGGCCAGCTGAGAGCAGCCCCCCAACTGATATGGTATTCCGGGAAAGCATCAGTAAAGCAGGCCAGTTGATCAGGTTGCTGGGGATCGCAATATTCCGGGAAGAAACGGGCGACTTCCTGAAGACAGATCACCTCTGGCTGTTCAGGTAATTGCCTGATGTAATCGATAATGCGCTGTGGCTGAATACTGCCATCACAGCCTCGACAATTCTGGATATTCCAGCTCAACAGCGTTAGTCGGTGATGCATTTATTTGATTCCTGTATGCATAAAAGATTGAACAAACTGACGCTGAAATATCAGGAATAGTGCCAGCAACGGTCCAACCGCGATCAGTGTTCCGGCGCAGATGACTGGCCACTCGACACCGGATTCCGGGGCACCGAAAATGGCCAGGCCGACGGTCAGCGGGCGGCTGTTTTCGGTATTGGTCACCACCAGGGGCCAGAGGAAGTTGTTCCAGTGATAGCTTACCGACACCAGGCTGTATGCCAGGTAGGTTGGTTTCGCCAGTGGTACATACACTTTCCAGATCAGTTGCAGCCGCGAACAGCCTTCAATCAGTGCTGCATCTTCTAATTCCTGCGGTACTGTTTTGAATGTCTGTCGCAGCAGAAAGATGCCAAAAGCACTGGCAAGATAAGGCAGGCCGACCCCCAGGTGGGTATCCAGCATGTTGAGATCGGCCAGGGTCTGGTAGTTCTCGACAATGAGAATTTCCGGCATCACCATCAGTTGCAGCAGAATCAGCGCGAACACAATACCGCGGCCAGTGAACTGAATACGTGCCAGGGCGTACCCGGCCAGAGTGCAGAGGACTAGTTGAAATCCCAGAATCAATCCGGTGATCAGTAGGGTGTTCAGCATATAGCGTGGGAAAGGGGCTTGCTCCCAGGCGGTATAAAAGTGTTCCAGCGTCAGTGGAGCATCAAGCGCAAACCGGGTGGCATATTCTGCCGGATGGAATGCCGCCCAAAAAGCATAGATCAGTGGTAGCAGCCACAGAGCGCCCAGCACCCAGGCACTGGTGCCCGAAACTATATTGAATATGGATCTGTACATAATTCTCAACGGTAGTGAATACGGCGTTCAAGCCAGCCAAATTGAATCGCAGCCAGTAACATCAGCATTATCAGCATGACCACTGTCAGGGTTGCGGCGTAATGGGTGTCAAAGAAACTGAAGGCGTTCTCATAGATGTAGTAGAGCAGCAGATTAGTCGCATTGTTGGGGCCGCCTTTGGTAAGAATGAACAAGTGATCGACTAACTTGAATGCATTCAGAACGGCATTGACCATGACGAACAGTGTGGTTGGTAACAGCAGTGGGAATGTGATTCTGCGAAAACTGTTCCAACGGCTGCTGCCTTCCAGCGTGGCGGCCTGATTTAGTTCCGGATTGATCGTTTGCAGTGCTGCCAGATAAAAAATCATGAAGAATCCGGCTTCTTTCCAGACGGTAATCAGCATCAGACTGGGTAACGCCCAGTCAGGATCGCCTAGCCAGTTGACCGGATCGGCACCGACGGCATCAAGGATTTTGTTGAACAAGCCGATCTCGGGTGAGTAAAAAAACAGCCAGATATTAGCGACGGCAATCATCGGCAGGATAGTAGGGGTAAAGTAAGCAAGGCGAAGCAGGCTCCGGCCTGAGAGTTTACTGTTGACCCAGAGTGCCATCATCAGGGCGATAGCGATTGATGTAGGAACTGTACCGATCAGGTACCAGGCGTTGTTCGCCATTACCTGCCAGAAAACTTCGTCCTCCAGCATGAGCAGGTAGTTTTCAGTGCCTGCGAACCGGGCTGGCTGGCCTGCCCGTCCGGCAAAGAAGAATGAATCCCACACCGTCAGGATTGTTGGCGCGTGAGTGAAACTCACCAGCAATACCAGTGCAGGTAGCAATAATAGCCAGGCGTATAAAGTGTTCAGTTTTTTCATAGACTCAATAGCCCGGCAGCGTGCTACCGGGCGGTATATTCTGCTAAAACTCAGTAACGGGCCAGAATACGTTTAGCCTGTTTCTGTGCCCCCTGGAGCGCATCGGCAGGGGTTTTCTGTCCGGTCAGTGCCGCCTGAATGGCGTCATCCAGTAATTTACGAACCCGACCTGCCTGATGCGTAGAAAGCTCGGCGGTAGCGTGTTCCAGCTGGTCGCGTGCCACGGCTGCCGGTGGGAATTGCACGACGTAGTCCTGCAGGGCTTTAGTGTCGTAAGCAGCAGGGCTGATACCCATGTAGCCAGTATTGATACTCCACTGCGCTGCCTGTTCCGGTGCAGTCATATGACGGATCAGTTTCAGTGCCGCCTGACGCTCTTCAGCACTTGAATCCTTGAAGATGTAGAAGTTACCGCCGCCGGTAGGGGATCCCAGCTCTTTCTGAGCCGGAAGCATCGCTACACCGAAGTCGAACTTAGCGTTCTTCTTCACAGTGGTCAGGTTGCCTGTGGAGTGCCACATGATTGCGGTTTTCTGCTCCAGGAAGTTCTGGCGCAGAGTGCCCCATTCAATTGTGCCCTGAGGCATAACCTGATGTTTCTGACCGAGATCTTTCCAAAAGCTCAGCGCTTCGATGACTTCGGGCTTGTCGAAGTAGGTTTCGTTGCCCGCGCGGTTCATCAGAACTTCGCCATTCTGTTTAGTTAAAGCACCGAACATCCAGTATGGGTAGCCGGTTGAAGGAATCATCGCACCCCAACGGGCAACATTACCGGTGGCATCCTTCTGAGTAAGTTTCTGCCCCATGCTAACCAGCTGGTCCCAGGTTTGCGGTGGCTGCTCAGGGTTCAGGCCGGCATCACGGAACGCGTCTTTGTTGTAGTACATAACGATGGTTGAACGCTGGAACGGAATTCCCCAGGTTTTCTCGTCGGCGGTACCATTCTGCATCAGCGTCGGATAGAAGCTCTTGAGCCACTGCTTATCTTCGGCGCTTTCAACAACGTCTTCGAAAGGCACAATGGCATCCAGATCACGCAGCTCGTGCAGGTCAATCGAAAACATCACCGACAGCTGGGCTGGCTTACCGCTTTTAAGAGCGGCGAGTGCCTTGATGCGCGCATCGTTGTAGTTGCCGGCATAGATCGCATTAACATCAATGTCCGGGTTTTTGGCTTCAAAATCGCTGATCATACCATCAACGATTTTGGTCAGTGGGCCGCCAACAGCAACCGGGTAGTACATTGTCAGATCAGTTTTTGCCTGTGCGGTCCCTGCTGCCAGAGCAGTTAAACCAGCCGCCAGCCATAGTTTAGAGCGCTTGAACATGGGTCATCTCCGAAGTAGTAGTCTGATGAGTTGAGTGCGTTTGTGGTGCGTTAATCCGCTGTCCATCTGAACAGCTGAAATAGTGCTCGTATTGCTTTTCCCAGCTCACCGGGAAAGCAGACCCGGGCACCAGCGTCAGGTGACCGGGGTGACGAAGTTTTATCCGTTGCTGGTCGAAATCATGCAGTTCGACTTCGATAATGGTGTCGGCGCCGTGATAATCGCAGGTGACGACACTCGCCGGATAGCCGTTAATGTCCCGGTGAATATGCTCTGGGCGGACGCCAAGAATAAGATTATCTGCATTCATCAGGTTCATTGGCGGACTGCCGATGAACTGAGCCACAAAGGTAGAGGCCGGATTGTTGTACAGTGCCTGTGGTGAGCCACTCTGAACGATTTCGCCCTGATTCATAAGAATAATCTGGTCAGCCATACTCATAGCTTCTACCTGATCATGGGTGACATAGAGCAGTGTCATACCAAGGCGGCGCTGGATTGCTCTTAATTCTGCCCGCATATCATTACGCAGCTTGGCATCCAGATTGGATAGTGGTTCATCCATCAGGCATAAAGGGGCTTCGGCAACAATCGCCCGGGCTAATGCAACTCGCTGGCATTGGCCGCCGGACAGCTGGGAAGGCTTCTTATGCAGGTGATCACTTAAGTTAACCAGGGCGACAACATCTGCCAGGCGGGACTGTTGTATATCTGCCGGGGTACGTCGTGCCTTGAGACCAAAGAGTATGTTTTCAGCCACCGATAAATGTGGAAATAGCGCATATGACTGGAACACCATCGCTAACTGGCGCTTACCGGGCGGCAGGTGAGTGATGTCACGACCGTCTAATTCGACACTGCCGCTGCAGGGCGTTTCAAGCCCGGCAACCATTTTCAGAGTGGTGGATTTGCCGCAACCGGATGGCCCAAGTAAAACAACGAACTCCCCCTGATTAATCTGAAAATCGATATCTGAAACAGCGTGGGTATTGTCATAGCTGCGTCGCAGAGCTTTGACTGACAGTTTTGCGGTGGCAAGTTCAGTCATTGGAAGCCGCCTCCATGGTTGCGTTCAGTTCGATACCGGCCTGATCACAGAGTTCCTGTATTTGTGGATGGGGGCTGTCTATGAACAGCTGATCGATCTGACTGAGCCCGGCAGTGAATACCGGTGCCTGACGAAGATACTTGCTACAGTCGGCCACAAGGATACGCTGATCGCTGCATTCAATAATCGCCTGGGACAGGTATGATTCTTCAGGCGAGAAGTCCAGCAGTTCGCCCCTGGCGCTGAGCCCACCAATACCGAAAATGCCAAAGTTAACCCGGAACCGGCGCAGATAGCGGGTGGTGTCTTCGCCCATAATATCCTGATCGGAGGGGCGAATACGGCCGCCGGCAATCATAGTCTCGATGTTGGGATTCTGACAGGTTGCTAATGCGGCATTAATATTATTGGTAATGACGCGCAGTCCCGGATGCTCTGATAGCGCATGGGCGATCTGCTCTGGTGTGGTGCCTATACCGAGAAAAATACTGCACCCTTCAGGCAGCAATTTCACAACCTCTCTGGCAATGGCCTGCTTCGCACGCAGGTTGATAACCTGCCGGTTTGCAAAAGAAAGGTTGCTGCTGCGTGCCGGTAGAGTGATGCCGCCATGAACCCGTTGCACCAATCCGCGTTTACTTAACTCATTAAGGTCTTTGCGGATGGTCTGAGGGGAGACCGCATAAGCTTCAGTAATCTGATTACTGCTCAGGAGTTCGCCTGATTGCTTCAGCCAGTCAAGAATCTCTTGTTGTCGATCTGATAAAGCCATTTTGTTTCGTTCGAGTGTTTTTTGTGTTGTTTGTTGTTTCGAACGAAATTATTGTTTTTTCATGTGAAGCTTCGATGACAGCTCCATGAAACTTTAAAGATATGAAAATTAAGCCGGTGGCTTTATTTTTTCTGGTATTCAATGCTGGATTCAATTACCGTTGCCACTGTTGTTATATACAGTGTTTATCATGATTCTTTATATTGCGGAAAAACCCAGTCTGGCCCGGGCAATTGCCGATGTCCTGCCGAAACCTCATAAAAAACATGACGGTTATATAGAGACCGCTAATGGTGATTGTGTCAGTTGGTGTCTGGGGCATCTGTTAGAGCAGGTTGACCCGGATGCCTATGATCCGGCTTTTAAGCCCTGGCGCTTTGAACACCTGCCGATTATCCCGGAGGAGTGGAAGCTCAAGCCCCGCAGTAAGACCCGCTCACAACTGTCAGTACTACGAAAGCTGATCAAGCAGAGTTCGCAGCTGGTGCATGCTGGAGATCCGGACCGTGAAGGGCAATTGCTGGTGGATGAGGTGATCAACTACCTCAAGGCCAGTGAGACTAAGAAACGTGAAGCCCGGCGCTTGCTGATCAGTGATCTGAACCCGCAGGCGGTGAAGCGGGCGCTGGCCAGTCAGAAGATGAACAGCGAATTTATACCGTTATCTATTTCTGCGCTGGCGCGCTCGCGCGCGGATTGGCTGTACGGCATCAATATGACCCGGGCGTACACGATCAAAGGCCGGCAGTCTGGCTACAACGGAGTATTGTCGGTGGGCCGGGTACAAACCCCACTGTTGGGGCTGGTCGTACGACGTGATCTGGAGATAGAGAGTTTTGTCTCAAAGCCTTTTTATGAGGTGGTGGCTAAGTTAAAGACACAGGCAGATGAGCCGTTTGAAGCGCGCTGGAAGCCCAGTGAAAATTGCCAGCCATGGATGGATGAAGAGGGGCGGGTGCTGTCGGCAAAGCTGGCAGAGAATGTTGCTGACAGAATTACTGATAAGCCGGGCACGGTGACATCCCTGAAGCAGACTAAAAAGCGCCAGTCTGCACCGTTGCCGTTTAACCTGTCTGCGTTACAGATTGAAGCTGCAAAGCGATTCGGTATGAATGCCAAGCAGGTGCTGGATACCTGTCAGTCGCTTTATGAACGGCATAAACTGATTACTTACCCGAGATCCGACTGCCGTTATCTGCCCGAAGAGCATTTTGCTCAGGCTGCCGATGTAATCGGGGCTGTAGCAGCCAATGCGCAGGATCTGGCTACGGCGGCTGATGGCAGTAACAGTGGACTGAAAAGTGCAGCCTGGAATGACAAGAAAGTTGCCGCTCACCATGCCATTATACCGACTCAGCGCAGGCTCGGCGGTACCCGACTGAGTGCCGATGAGCTGAAAGTTTACACCCTGATCGGGCAGTACTATCTGCTGCAGTTTTATCCTGCTTATGAGTACTTCGATACCCGGGTGGAGGTGATCATCGAAGGGGGCTTATTTACCTGCTCAGCCCATCAGACTCTGGTAACCGGGTGGAAGTCGGTACTCAAGGATGGCGCAGAGAAACAGAGCCATCTGCCACCTCTGACCGAGGGACAGCAACTGCACTGTGATCAGGGAATAGTTGAGCAGAAACAGACCCAGCCACCCAAGCATTTCACCGATGCGACGCTGTTGTCAGCCATGACCGGTATCGCCCGCTATGTGACAGATCCTGACATCAGGAAGATCCTCAAAGAAACCGATGGTCTGGGCACAGAAGCTACCCGGGCTGGCATCATCGAGTTGCTGTTCACCCGTGGTTTTCTGTACCGGGAAGGTAAATCGATCCGGGCCAGTGAGGTTGGCAAAGCGCTGATCAGCTGCCTGCCTGATTCCGCCACCACACCGGATATGACAGCACAGTGGGAGTCGACACTGGATGATATCAGTCTTAAGAAATCTAACTATGATGGCTTCATTCAGCCGCTGCAGGTACGTCTGAAAGAGCTGGTCTCTGCATCAGAAACAGTGCAGATTCCGGCATCACTTAAGTCAGCTGCCCCTGCAGCTAAAAAACCGGGCAGGCGACGCAGGTCGAATACCGGTAACAGCACAAAGCGAAAGTCAGCATCCAGATCGACAACCAGCAAGCGATCTTCTGGCGGCTCAGGCAAAAAACGAACTGCGTCATCCCGCTGATTTCTGATCATCGATAGATTCCCCAGGCAGGCTGTAAATGTCGTTTTCAGCCTGCATCTGTTCTTGTGAATATTGAAAGATTTGTTATAACATAACATTTTGGCATTTCTGTGCCGCAGTTCTAGTTGTTTTTATTCCCGGGAGTTTTGCTTGAACGCATCCTTACCAGATACCGCCAGTTTCATTCTGCCACTAGAAAGCAGTTCTTTAGACTGGGTCGGTATGGAGCAGATCCGTCTGCCGTTAGAATTACAAGAGATCGATGGCGCGTCTCAAAGCGCATCAGTGACAGCAACAGCCGATATTGGTGTGGATCTGCCCGGCGGTGATAATGCCCGTAAAGGGATTCATATGTCCCGCCTGTACAGGGCGCTACTGCAATTATCGGCAGCACCTCTTTCTGTTGAATCACTAAAGCACTGCCTGCAAAGCAGTGTTACCAGCCACGAAGATTGTCGCTCTACCCAGGCGATGATGCGATTGCGCTTTGATTTATTGCTGCAACGTTCTGCTCTGCTCACCGAGGGCGAGTCAGGCTGGCAGGGTTACGCGATTGAGCTGGAAGCCCGGTTGGCCGGTGGCAAGGTGGAGATCTCTGTTGCTGTTGATATCAGTTACTCTTCAACCTGTCCCTGTTCGGCGGCGTTGTCCCGCCAGGCATTAAGTGATCGTTTCCAGGCTGAGTTTTCTGAAGCGGGCAGTGTTTCTGCTGATCAGATCAGTCAATGGCTACTGGAGCATGGTTCCCTGGCGACTCCGCACAGCCAGCGCAGCACTGCAACGGTGACTATCCGCCTGGATGAAAGTGCATCATCTTTCGGCCTTCTGGATCTTATTGATCAGGTTGAAGATGCACTTCAGACACCGGTGCAAACCTTTGTGAAGCGCCAGGATGAACAGGCATTTGCCCTGCGTAATGGCAGCAACCTGATGTATGTCGAGGATGCCAGTCGCAGGATTATGGCAGCACTGAAGCATCATCCTGAAGGCTCTGTGATTGTGCGTCACTTTGAAAGTCTGCACGGGCATGATGCAGTTGCCAGAAGTAGCTGGCAGCCTGGAGGCGAGTGATGAATGCTCAGTCTGCGATAGTACCTGACTCAGCAACTGAACTGCAGCACTGGGTTGTGGGTGATGAACCGACAGTGCTGAGCGAGATATACCGTCCGGACGTTAATCTGAGTAGCTGGCGACGTCAGCCGGCTCCGGAGATTCTGGAGTATGCAGAATATCTGGTAAATCATGAGACGTTCAGCAGTAAGTCTGCGGTGCTGGAACCTGAAGCAGTAACCGGATGGCTGCAACAGGCGTTGCCTCAGCATCCTGGCCGGGATGCCTTCATTGATGATATTGCGTTGCTCACTGATATGTTTGGTTATCTGTTTGAACTACCCAGAGTTGCTGTCCGATTGCATAGCCTGAAGCAGGCTATGTGTCCGCGCTTTCATGTCGATAAGGTACCCTGTCGGCTGGTAACTACATACGTGGGGAATCCGACTGAATGGCTGGAAAACCACTATGTGGACCGTTGTCGTTTAGGTGCTGGCAGCGCCGGAAAACCTGATGAATCGTCAGGGCTCATCGCCGAGGGCGCTGCTGTCTCTGTCGTGGATCCCCAGAGTGTTGTGCTTCTGAAAGGTGAAGGGTGGTGGGAGAACGAAGGACGGGGGCTGGTGCACCGGTCGCCTGCGGCTTCGGCTGATTCTCCGCGTCTTTTTCTCAGTTTCGACTTTGCGGATTGAGTACCATGCATAACGATTACTTTTACGATCTTGAGGCTGCTGAGCAGGGCACACAGATCGATTTCAGCGGCTTCCGGGAACAACTCAGTTTCAATTCGGATGGTCTGATTCCGGTTATCACCCAGTGTGCCGAGAGTGGTGATGTACTGATGATGGCCTGGATGAATGCCGAGGCGCTGCAGCGGACACTGGAGAGCGGGCGAGTGACATACTGGTCACGCTCGCGGCAGCAGTTCTGGGTCAAAGGAGAGTCCAGTGGTCATACCCAGCAGTTGGTAGAGCTGAGAGCCGACTGTGATGGCGATACTCTGTTGTGTCGGGTAATGCAGACCGGGCCAGCGTGCCATACTGGGCGTGATAACTGTTTTTATTTCTCCATCAAGCCGGGAGAGAGTAAGGTTACGGTTTTATCCAGCCGACCATAATTTTGGTCTACTATTGAAACAGGGTCTGTTGATGGCGTGAAACCATCATTTACCCGGCAATCGTGCTGCAGCCTCTGACTGCGGCACGCCGCTTATAACCCCCTGTTTTCTGCGAAAGGAACTCACAGAAGCTCTGATTTCAGGAGCTTATAGATGAGTGTTAAGTCTTTTTTAATTATCGGACTGTTGGGTGTGTCTCTGTCGCTACCGGCTCAGGAGCCCTTCGGCGATAAGGCATCAGTCGATTTCGCGGCTGGTATCTGGCAGCAGATGATCGATAACCGGCTGGCGGGTGATCAGGCCTCGGTTACCCGGCCCTATATCGGTTTACCGCCCCATGGGCAGATTCTGGAACTGATTGAGCAGACCGTCACAGTTAATGGTCGTGCCGGTGAACTGGTGATCAAACGTAATTACGGCGGTAACGGCCTGACAGTTGAGGATGTGATCAACAATCCGAACCGTTATCTGGATTCGATTACTGTTATGTTCCGTCGAGAGGCGGGTTATGACCAGATCAACGGTAATTGGTATTATGCGAAATTCAATCCGGATGGTTCGCTACAGGACAATCCTAAAGGCGTTCCTTTAGCTGGCCGCGTTGCCAAGGGGATGGCAACCGGTTGTATAGCTTGCCACCGGGCTGCCGGCGGCGATGATTTTATTTTTAACCATGATCGCTATAAAGAGCGCTGAGACAAAAAAACGGCAGATTGACTGCCGTTTTTTTATTGTCAGCCTAAAACCACCTCCTATGGAGGTGGTGATCGTTTACTCGAGGCTATGCCTGAAGAGTGCTCATG
>JAOXSA010000083.1 GCA_025800245.1 Amphritea sp.
CCCTATCGTCCTTCGAAGTTGGCTTCGGCGAGTATCTTAACGATGTCAACGAACAGCGTATGGATAAACTCAGCCAGCGTTTGGGGGAGTTGCACCTGCAGCACGGTGATTTTGAGTTTCTGGAGCAAGATCCGGTACTGGCAGCGGCTCTGGAAGGCCTGCTCTGGGAAGGGGAAAACGAAACCGAGCTACTGGACGATATTCCCGAAGAGGAGCTGGTCGAACTGGAAAAATACTACGCACCTCTGTTCTTTATACTGAGCCCGGAAAAAACGGCTCTGTACGGCGATTATGATCCGGATCTGCCGGCCCGGATGGAAGCGATCTATCAGGGCCAGAATCAGATCGGCTGGCTGGGTATTCATGAAGAGGTCTTCGGTGATGGCAGCGTCACCTTTATCGAGGCACAAACCCGTGAATTCTGGCTGATCGCACTGATTATGGTACTGATCTCGGCCGCTGCGGCGCTGATCTCTGCCAACCACTTTCAGCAAGCCATCCGACCATTAATCAAAGGCACCCGGGCACTGACCGAGGGCGAATACACAACCCGTATTCCGGTGCAGGGTAAAGATGAATTAGCGGATCTGAGCCGGGACTTCAACCGGTTAGCCAGTACCCTGGAACAGAATGAGATCGCCCGACGCAAATGGGTCGAGGATATCTCCCACGAACTGAAAACCCCGCTGACACTGATCAGTGGTGAGATTGAAGCAGTGCGTGACGGGATTCGTGAAGTGACTCCGGCCACGCTGGAACTGCTGAGTCAGGACGTCGCCCGACTCAA
>JAOXSA010000090.1 GCA_025800245.1 Amphritea sp.
GACCTGCCAGCAGATGAAGTCGGACCATCGAGCAAAGGCCGGATTGTTGCAGCCCATACCTATTCCTACTAGGAAGTGGGAGCAGGTTACCACAGACCTGGTTACCGATCTACCAGCGTCACAGGGGCATACGGCCATTGCAGTCTTCGTGGACAGGTTGACAAAGATGGTACATTTTGTCCCCTGCTCCAAGGAGGTGACAGCGCCAGAGTACGCGAAGATCTTTGTCGAGCACGTTTTCCGTCTCCATGGGCTACCGGAAGTTCTCATATCGGATCGAGACCCGAGATTTACCAGCAGGTTTTGGCAAGAGTTATTTCGCCTGCTTGGTACTGATATCCGAATGAGTACAACGTTTCATCCTCAGACCGATGGCCAGAGTGAGAGGATGATTCAAACGCTTGAAAATTTCCTACGCCCCTATGTGGAGAGACAGCCTGACACGTGGAGTCAGCAACTGGCATTGGCAGAGTTTGCGGCTAATAATGCCGTCCATGTGGCAACCGGCCACAGTGCGTTCTATCTGAATTCCGGCGACCACCCCCGACTACCGACATCGATACTGCACAGGGGTGAGTCGAGTTTAGTTGATGCAGTGCACGAGATGGTGAACCATATGCGAACAGCCCTGGAGGAGGCCCAGACCAACCTCGCCATTGCGTAGAACCGGGCGCATCAGTATGCCAACCGATCGCGCAGAGATGAGACATACGAGGTGGGTCAGGAGGTGGTCCTGTCAACCGG
>JAOXSA010000094.1 GCA_025800245.1 Amphritea sp.
TCATACTTACTCATGTTAGTTTCCTCACGACTTCGCTAAAAATCGCTGCGGCTTCTAACATGGGTAGGTATTCGGGCAAAGCCCAAATTGCTGATAACCACCTACTGAAGTAGGTGGTTTAGGGCTGAAAACAAAAAAGCCAGCGACAAGCGCTGGCTTTAACAAAGCAGAAAAAACTATCAGGATTTCGGCAGTTTGAAGGTCCAGACAGTGCCGCCCTGGTTCAGGTGCTTAACCCGTTTAGCCACTTCACCACCCCACAGCGGTACCGCACCACCCCAGCCGGAGACTACCGACAGGTACTGCTCACCATCCTGCATCCAGGTCACCGGCGAGCCCACGATACCGGAACCGGTGTTAAATTCGTAAATCACTTCACCGGTTTTCGCATTCAGGCCCTTCAGGTAGCCCTCAGGTGTACCAAAGAACACCAGATTACCTTTCGTTGCCAGCACGCCGCCCCACAGAGGCGCGTAGTTATTGTGACGCCATACCTCTTTACCGGTTTTCGGATCCATCGCCCTCAACACACCGATGTATTCATCGTTGTTCGGTTTGATAGTGAAGCCCGCCCCCAGATAAGCAGCACCTTTCTTGTAGGCCGTCGGCTCATTCCAGATATCCATCGCCCACTCGTTAGAAGGCACATAGAACAGCTCGGTATCCTGGCTGTAAGCGATCGGCATCCAGTTCTTACCGCCCAGGAAAGATGGAATCGCAACCACGGACTCACCCTTCTTACCGTCAGATGATTCAGCCGGGTTGCCAGGTCGGTTGGCCGGATCATAGATAGGACGACCGGTCTTCGGATCCAGACCTTTCGCCCAGGTGATCTTGTCTACAAATGGGAAACCGCGGATAAAGTCGCCATCCTCACGGTTCAGAACGTACATAAAGCCATTCCGGTCTGCAGTCGCTGCCGCTTTGATGGTTTTTCCGTTGGCGGTGTAGTCGAAAGACACCAGTTCGTTTACCCCATCGTAATCCCAGCCATCATGTGGTGTGGTCTGGAAGTGCCAGACAATTTTTCCGGTATCCGGATCAATCGCCAGACGGGAGGAGGAGAACAGGTTATCACCCGGACGCAGGTGCGAATTCCAGGGTGCAGGGTTACCGGTTCCGAAGAACAGCAGGTCTACATCGGGGTCATAGGTGCCACCCAGCCAGGTCGCCGCGCCACCGGATTTCCACAGATCACCCGGCCAGGTTTTACCCGCTTCGCCACCGGAGATACCGTTTTCAACCTTCTTGCCGTCTTTCCAGATGTAACCCATATGTCCTTCAACGGTCGGACGGGTCCAGGCCAACTTGCCGGTCTTCGCATCATAGGCCTCTACCTTACCCACAATACCGAACTCACCACCGGATACACCGGTAATAACTTTACCCTTTACTACCAGCGGTGCAGCAGTGATAGAGTAACCGGCTTTATAATCTTCAACCTTCTTCTTCCATTTTACTTTACCGGTTTTGGCATCCAGCGCGACCAGTTTGGCATCCAGAGTACCGAAGATAACCAGGTTGTCATACAGCGCTACACCCCGGTTGATTACATCACAGCAAGGCATGATGCCGTCCGGCAGACGGGCATTGTATTCCCACAGCTCTTCACCGGTGCGGGTATCCACAGCGAACACTCGTGAGTAAGACGCCGTTACATACATCACACCGTCTTTAATCAGTGGCTGAGATTCTTGCCCGCGCTGTTTTTCACCGCCGAACGAGAATGCCCAGACCGGGCGCATCTGCTGCACCGTATCCGTATTGATATTTTCCAGCGGGCTATAACGCTGACCACGAGGTCCCATACCATTACTGACCACATCTTCAGCGGTCATCTGGTCGTTAAGAATATCTTTATCCGTTACACCGGCCTGTAGCGGGCCAGATACAGCCACCGCGGCAACCAGCGCTGAGAGTGCAAACCTTTTCATCTGATGCTCCTCGAAGGGTATTGTTATTTGTATCAGGAGAGAGCCGGGATACATTCCCGAATCGTGCTGAACATTGTTGGCTCTATACAGCACAGCAACAATTAAACCGGGGTATTGGTTTTCTACTCACTTGGTAGTAATACCCCTGAAAACAGTGGGCTGACACCCACCAAAAGCACCTGAATGTCATCCAAAAAAAAGCGCCCTACAAGGGCGCAGAAGAACCTGATAAAAGCTCAGGCAACGATTGGACATGGGAACCCGGTCAGAAAAAACGCGCCTCATAAGCTGGGTAAAGATGGGCAACAGAGCGACTGAATTCGCTTTTAGTCAGCGCGATTTCCTGGAACTGTTGCGGCACTGGTAAAGCGATAACTTCGGTCATGGTCAGACCGGAACGGGCTGACTCAGTCAGGGTGTTATCAAGCCACCTCAGATATGCCTGCATCTGATCCAGCGCCCTGCCATCACTGACCACGGGACCGTGTCCGGGAACCAGAACGCTGAAGGTAATGTCTCTGATGCGCTCAAGTTCACCCAGCCAGACAGGAATCCCCGGGGTATGCGGGGTGGTCAGGGCCCGTTGATAGAACACCATGTCGGAAGCAAACAACACCCCGGTGCTCTCATCAAACAACACCAGATCTGCGCCGCTATGACCGGTAAAACGCAGCAACCGTATCCGGTGGTCACCCAGTTCTATCAACGGTTCCGACGCATTCTCAGAAGGCAGCACCACTTCGGTTGAGCGCATCCAGTCACCCACCAGCCGATACATATTTTCAGCAAAGGCATTACCATGTAAGGCGATCTGTTCGCGGGTGATCGGTAATGCCTGAATGCCAACATCACTGAACGCCTGGTTACCGAGAAAGTGATCCGGATGGTGATGGGTATTAAAAACCAGGCGCACCGGCTGATCGGTCAGTGTTGAAATCAGTTTGCGCAGTGCTTCGCCGTACCGCCTGGAAGGCCCGGTATCGATAACCACAACCCCATCATCGGTAACGATAAAACCGGTATTCACAATATTGCCGCCATTGAGACTGGAAAAGTCTTCCAGCTTTCCCTGCACCACCCAGGTCCCGGGCGCTACCTGTTCAGCATTAAGCTCATAGCTCAGCGGACCTGCACTCACCGCGCTCTGAAGCCCGGTCGTCAAAGCGATCAACAGTATCATTCTGAACAGCATACCGACCTCCTAGAGCGCCTGCTCAAACTCATTACCGCCGTTATCCCGCAACCAGATCGAATGCTTCTTATCCGGTTCACGTACATCAAATGTAATCACCGGGTTTTCGCTCACCGGCGGCGATAGCTCCATGCGCGCCAGATCATTCCCAGAAGCGGAGCGGATGACTACCTGTTCGATATAGAATTCAGGAATCGCATTCACCAGCCCGGTATCCATCGGGTGAATGACCCGGAACTTGTAACGCCCACCTTCTGAGCGGGGGAAAAAACGGCTCTGAAATTCCCCCAGATGACTTTCCCAATAAGGATCTGCAGCCGCCGCACTGGGGGTTGTACAACCACCACCTGCGGCATCAAGATAACTGCCTCCCAGATGCCAACGACCTTTATCAGTCAGTACCGCTGCTCTGACTGCAGTGCCCTGTTGCACTTTTATCCGTAGAGAGATGTGCGGCACGATCGCCTGGTGGGGGTAATAGGTAAAAATATGCTGAATAGGATTCAGATCAGCCCAGACAATGATCCTCTCAATCTGCCCCGCTAATTCTCTGGCATCCACGGTGATGGGTACCTGGGTAGGATCTTCAGCAAATTCCGGCACAACCACCCGAACACGATCATCAAACTGATAGCTGTCAGTACCGATGAACTGTTCGCGCATATAGTTCCACAGAGGCGAATTGAGAGGGTCATCAGAACTGGCAGTGACCGGCATCGACAGAATTAGTCCCAGCGTCATAAACAAACAATGTCTGATCATACAACCTCCCTGCATATTGCCCATATGAGTCGCTATTGCTCGACATCCTGATACAAACCCGGTAACTCATAACGCAGACCGTAGCGAGCATAGATCTCCGCCATCTCTCCGGACCTGACCATCCGGTCTACAGCATCTTCCACTGAGTGCCCTAACTGCCTGTAGGTATGTTTAATTGCCATACCAATATCCCACTTCTGTTTACCCATCATCGGATAACCATTAGCACCGAGTTCGAAAGCCGGTTGCTGTCGGGTATGCATCAGCCAGTCAATCTCTGCCCGCATCGCCATAACCGCATCCACACGCCCTTCTTCCATCGCTGCGTAAGCCGCGGCGGCATTGGTGAAATGGTGAGTGTTGTTGCGCATCCGACCGCCGAACGCTGAGGTGAGATAAAAATCCGGCAGGCTGTCGATCTCCACGCCGATAGGGTGATACTGAAACACGGCAACAGTGGAGACGTTATCGATCTTGCGACTGTCGTAGGCCACCTGCCAGCTTTCCCGCTGATAAGGACCAAACATCACTACCATATCGTTGATAACAGCACCCGTTGAATCCTGCATGTAGCTGTATTCACGATCGTATGGCACCCGCATCATCACATCCGCCAGCTTTTTCAGGGCAAACGGATCATCAGGATTCTTATCAAGGTAATGGCCCTTCCAGACATTATTACGCAGGTCGTCTTCCAGATTTTCATCCGGAGTAATCCAGTGTGGCTGAAAGCGTACCCCCAGTGTTTCTGCGATGCGTTTACCCACTTCAACATCAACACCGGCAGGCTGACCATCCCGCATAAACGAATAGGGAGGGAAGTCTTTATAAAAACCGATACGGATGTAACCGCTATCGATCACATCATCGTAATAACGACCATACGCCAGGCTGCTAAGCAGGCTGACGCACAGAACTAAAATGGCAGAGACGTATGTCTTACTCTTCAACATAACGGGTTACCAACCAGGAACGGATCGCCCACAGGGCTTCCTGACTCAGGTGCTCTGCCATCTTCGGCATATATACCCGGCCATCACGAACCGCACCGTTCACAACCCGGTACTTATACCATTCGTCCCCTTCCAGACCCGGTTCCAGGTAGCGCAGATCAGGGGCGATACCGCCGGAGATAGCGTCCAGACCATGGCAGCGGGCACAGTTCTGGGTGTAAGCCGACTCGCCGATCTGTAATGCCAGTGTGTGATTTTCATATTCAGTGGTATATGGATTTTCTTCCAGCCACTCTTCACCCAGCGGCTGCAGACCTTCAACATCGATACTCTGCGGCACCACATCACCATGAGCAAACACCTGCCCGGACAGCGTTGCCGTCAACATAGCTGTGGTAACGAACCCAAGACTTTTCTTATGTTTATACATCTCTATCACCCGATTCATAATTTCTGCGATCCGGCCTGCAATACCTTCTTTTGCAGTCGTCCTGTTATCGCTTTCAGATTCCCTGCATCACCCTCTGCAGATCGTGTTATCTATGGTATGGCCAGGTGCATGGCGCGCAGAATTGTACTTTGGGTTTCAAAAAGCAGTACCTTGGTAGCAAAACCGAACGCCTGCATCACTCACCATCAGAAGCAGCAAAGCCGGGAGATCCCGGCTTTTACAGAGTCGTCTGTCGACTGATCAGCGAACGCTGAAGACGCCTTCCATACCCTTCGCTTCCAGACCTTCGGCGTAGAACTCAAACTCACCGCTTTTCACCGGTACAAAGTAGATCTCGGCCTCGCCTTCCTGCTCGAATTCAAGCTCTGTCAGGCTGACTGCCTTAATCTCCATATCCCCCGCTTCCACTTTGCGCAGAAAAATCGAGGCAAAGAAATCCGGTGCCTGAACCGCATACTCAGTCTGCCCGCTGGAAACAACTTTCAGCTTGTAAGACTTTCCGGTTTCCAGCTCATAGCGCTTCTCAGACAGGTGATAACGGTTATCTTCTGTACCCAGAACCAGATCAGGCAGTTTAGTCGGGCGACGGGTCAGATCCCCCTCAGCGACTGCGACGCAGCTGCTCGTCAGCATAATTCCGGCCAGCAGGCCTGCGGAAACTTGTTTGATAGTTGTCATGGGGAAACCTCGCTTTCTCGCTTGATGTTTTCTATTTCATGCTAGAGATAGCTGACAGCAAAAGAATACTACTTCGGAACTAATTGATTTCTACTTTCTTCATATTTCGGTGTCGTCGGTTCCCGCATAAGCTGAAAAAAAGGTCGATTAAGCGCGGTGAAGTTTATGTCCAGTATCAGAATGCTCAGTTTCAGAAAGCCCAGTCTCAGAAAGCCCATCCTTAGAAAGTTTCTCCCGACACTGCTGTTGCCAGCTCTGCTCACCAGCCACAGCGCCAGTGCAGAACTGGAAGTCAGCATCAGCTATCTGCAACTGCAGCAGGACACCGGCCCGGTTCTCTCTAATATCCTGCCGGAATCTGAAGACTCCGGACTCAGAGGCGCAGAACTGGGCATTGATGACAGCAACACCACCGGTCGCTTTCTGAAACAGAAATATAGCCTGAGCCAGTTCACAACCGACGATGAGAGTGAGTTTCTGGCGACCGCAGAAGAGCAGTACAAAAATGGTCAGAGACTGTTTATCAGTAATGCGCCAGCTTCCACGCTGATCGCCCTGAGATCACAACTGCCGGATGACGCCCTACTGTTTAATAGCGGCTCTCCTGCCGACCGGTTACGGACAGAAAACTGTAAAGGTGTGCTGCACACCCTGGCCAGCCGAGCCATGCTCACCGATGCGCTGGCCCAATGGCTGAAAGCACGACGCTTAGAGAAAGTTCTGATAATTACTGGCAATCAACCAGTTGATAAAGCCTACAGTGAAGCGTTCCGCCGGGGAGCAAAACGTTTTGGTCTGAAAATAGTGGCGGAAAAAGCCTGGCAGTTTGATGCGGATCTACGCCGCACAGCCCAGAAAGAGATGCCTCTGTTCACTCAGACAGATGAATACGATGTTGTCTTTATCGCCGACGAACGCGGAGATTTTGGCGAATATGTCCTGTATAACACCTGGTATCCGCGTCCGGTTGTCGGTACTCAGGGACTTAAACCTGTCACCTGGCACCGGGTAGTTGAGCAATGGGGAGCAGCACAGTTGCAGTCCCGCTTTAATGACCTCGCCAACCGCTGGATGACCAGTAAAGACTACGCCGCCTGGGCTGCAGTACGCAGCATCGCCGAAGCCGTTACCCGCACCAGCAGTAACAACCCGGAAATCCTGAACCAGTATATCCGTTCAGATGATTTTCAACTGGCTGCATTCAAAGGCCGCAAGCTCAACTATCGCAGCTGGAATGGCCAGCTGCGCCAGCCAATCCCCCTGATCCATCCCCGTTCACTGGTCTCTCAGTCACCGCAGGAAGGCTTCCTGCATCCGGTCACCGAACTGGACACCCTGGGATTTGATCAGCGCGAAACCCGTTGTCACGGTTAAGGAGTTATCATGAAATACCCATCACTGCTGAAACGCTGTCACCTGTTACCACTGACTGCAGCTATGTTGCTGGCCGGTCAGACCGCCCTGGCGGCTCAGGCTTACGTTTCCAACGAGAAAGATGACACCATCTCAATCATTGATCTTGAGACACTCGAGGTCACTGAAACCCTTAATGTGGGCGAACGGCCACGGGGTATTCTGTTCTCCAAGGACTACAGCAAACTGTATATCTGTGCCTCGGATTCAGACACCGTACAGGTGATGGATCTGGCTACCAAAGAGATAATCAAGGAACTGCCTTCTGGTGAAGACCCGGAGCAATTCGCCCTGCATCCCAATAACCGCCACCTCTATATCTCCAACGAAGACGATGCGCTGGTGACCATTGTCGATACTGAAACCAGCGAAGTGCTGGCTCAGATCGATGTCGGTGTTGAACCGGAAGGCATGGCTGTAAGCCCGGACGGTAAAATCGCGGTAAATACCAGTGAAACAACCAACATGGTGCACTGGATCGATACCAGTACTTATCAACTGGTTGACAATACCCTGGTGGATCAGCGCCCCCGCCATGTGGAGTTCAGCAAAGACAGCAAAATCCTCTGGGCCAGTTCAGAGATAGGCGGCACAGTATCTGTGATCGACGTCGAGACCCGGCAGATTTTCCAGAAACTCACCTTTGAGATTAAGGGCATTCACCCGGATAAGATTCAGCCGGTCGGCGTAAAACTGTCTGATGATGGACGCTACGCCTTTGTCGCACTGGGGCCTGCGAACCATGTTGCCGTGGTGAACGCTAAAACTTACAAAGTGGAAGACTATGTCCTGGTGGGCCGCCGGGTCTGGCACATGGACTTCAACGAGGATCAGACTCAGCTACTCACCACCAACGGTATCAGCGGCGATGTGTCGATTATTGATCTGGACCGGATGAAAGCGGTTAAAAGTATCAAGGTCGGTCGCTATCCGTGGGGCGTCATTGTGAAGCCCTGAAACAGCGGAGAACTGTATGAGCATCAGAGTTGAAAACATCAGTTTTCGGTATGGTCAGCGCACCGCCCTCAACGCCGTGAGCTTTACCCTGCAAGAGGGTGGTTTCCATCTGCTTCTGGGACCGAACGGTGCCGGAAAAAGCACCCTGTTTGGTTTGCTGACCCGACTCTATGCGCTGCAGGAAGGCGATATTCTGCTGCACCAGCAGAGTATCCGCCGCCAGCCAGCAGAGCTGATGCGCAGACTGGGCGTGGTGTTTCAACAGAGCAGTCTCGATCTGGATCTGACCGTGCAACAAAATCTTATCTATCATGCCGCTCTGCACGGGATCTCTCCGGGCAGAGCAAAACCGCTGATCGCTGAACAACTGCAGCGGATGGCGATGCCGGAACGCGCTCACGAGAAGGTCCGCAGCCTCAATGGCGGCCACCGGCGGCGGGTTGAGATCGCCCGGGCCCTGCTACACAGTCCGGATATTCTGTTGCTGGATGAGCCTACTACCGGTCTTGATGCTCAGACCCGCCGATCACTCAACCAACACGTCAGAACACTCTGCCGGGACCAACAGATCACCGTACTCTGGGCAACCCACCTGATGGAAGAGGTTGCAGCTGACGATCCAGTTATACTACTCCACCAGGGCCGTAAGCTGATGGATTCGTCCGCCAGTACAATGCTGGCAGACAGTGGCTGCCAGTCGCTGGAAGATGCTTTTCATCACTTTACCGCTGGAGGTATTACCGCATGACACCAGGCAGCAGCTGGCACTGTTTTCAGGGTATCCTGCTACGGGAGTTTCTGCGCTTTATTCAGCAACGCTCGCGCTTCCTCAGCTCACTGGTCCGCCCACTGCTCTGGCTGATTGTATTTGCTGCCGGATTCCGGGCTGCATTGGGTATCTCGATTATTCAGCCCTATGACACCTACATCACTTACGAAACTTATATCGCGCCGGGCTTATGCTGCATGATACTGCTGTTCAACGGTATGCAGGGCAGCCTGTCGATGGTCTACGACCGGGAGATGGGTAGCATGCGGGTAATGCTCACCAGCCCGATGCCGCGCCCCTTTCTGCTGTTCTGCAAAATGGTCGCCACCGCGATGATCTCAATGACCCAGGTTTATGCCTTTCTGCTGCTTGCGCTGTTTGTTGATGTTGAGCCGCCGCTGTGGGGATACCTTGCGGTACTGCCTGCACTGATGCTGGTAGCACTGATGCTCAGTTCACTGGGATTACTGTTATCGGCGCATATTCGCCAGTTGGAGAATTTTGCCGGCGTAATGAATTTCGTAATCTTCCCGATGTTTTTTATCTCTTCTGCACTCTATCCCCTCTGGAAAATGCAGGAAGCCAGTGAATGGCTTTACTGGTTATGCAGTATCAACCCTTTTACCCACGCTGTGGAACTGGTGCGTTTCTCACTCTATCTGCAGCTCAATACTGAAGCTCTGCTGATCACCGCCGGAGCAACACTGCTTTTCGGGCTACTCGCTGTGATCGGATTCCAGCCCAGAAAGTCCGGTCGATAAAGACCAAAACCAGTACTTAAGTACTGGTTTTTTGGCCCCAATGTCGAATTCAGATTAGTCCTCCGTCGCAGTGTAATGGAAGCATAATCCTGTAATGGAAGTTCTTTGTGTTGCTCAGATACCTGACCATCCTGCTTTTTCTGGTCGTTATAACAGAGAGCGATGTCAGTGCCAGCGAAAATACCGGCAGCCTGAACGATGACAGCTTTGAACTGTTCAGCATAGATGGTTATCGCCTCTACCGTTATCGCAGTCCGACACCCCGGACTCACGAAGATGGCATTACCATCACCACGGACCAACTGCTGGAATTGCTGACCAGGCAACCACAGACAGTATTGCTGGATGTTCAGCCGTTACGCTGGAACCGGGTATTTCTGCAGACCGCGCCCCGCCATAATCTGCCGGGCAGTATCTGGCTTCCCAATGTCGGTGAGGGTGAACTGGCGCCGGAATGGGAAACCTGGTTTATGCATCACCTGCAGCGACTCACCAACGGAGATAAGCAGTTCCCGGTGGTGATTTACTGCAGGGCCGATTGCTGGATGTCATGGAACGCACTCAAACGAGCGGCCCGGGCCGGTTATCAGACGCTGTACTGGTACCGGAATGGCGTCGATGGCTGGGCAGAAAAAGATCTGAAAACCCAGATCGCTCAGCCACAACCGTTTCCTGAATAAGCCATTTGGGCTAAGCTACGAAACGGTCGGATAAACAATAATAAGTATAAGTTTTTATAGGAGAAATACCGTGTACAAAATACTGATTGCAGACGATCATCCCCTGTTCCGGGAAGCAATCATCAATGTGATTGAAACCGGTTTCTCCGATTGCCAGACTCTGGAAACAGAAGATCTGGACAGCGCCCTGGAGCTGGCCCGTGAGGAAGAGGATCTGGATCTGATTCTGCTGGATCTGAATATGCCGGGTATGCACGGTCTTAACGGCCTGATCACCCTGCGCAATGAGATGCCAACTATCCCGGTGGTTATTGTCTCTGCCGAAGAGGATAAGCAGATTGTGCTGCAGGCTATTACTTACGGTGCAGTAGGTTTTATCACCAAATCATCCCCCAGGGATCAGATGACCGAAGCCCTGCAACAGATTCTGGCCGGCAATGTCTATCTGCCATCGGATATTATCCGTTCCAGTCAGCCGGAACGACGCCGCAGCCGACACAACAACGATAACCAGATTCCACCTGAACTGCTCTCATCACTGACCCGCAAACAGCTACTGGTACTGGAGCGGATGTCAAAAGGTGAATCTAACAAGCAGATCGCCTATAACCTGCACATTGCTGAAACAACCGTTAAGGCCCACGTCTCTGCAATTCTTCGAAAGCTGGGTGTTCACAACCGCATACAGGCAGTTTTATCCGCCGGTGATATCGACTTTAACGAATACCTTAAGCGCTGAACGGCAATCAATTCAGTCCGTCATCCCAGCCTGAAGTCCTTTATAGTGACAGGCCTTCAGGCTTCCAACAGATTACGTTTCTCCAGCAGGTGGATCATTGAGGTTTTCAGCTTCATCGGTTTCACCGGCTTATGCAGCAGCATATAGCCAAGATCCCTGACTTCGGCATTCAGCTCTTTACTGTAATTAGCGGTAATCAGTAGTACCGGGAGGAACCCGGGCGTTTCCGCCGTGACCACCTGAGCCGCATCCAGCCCGGTTTTACCGTCATCCAGATGATAATCGACAATCATCAGATCGACCCGATCAGTGGCCAGATCAACCTGGCACTGCAGATCTTCCAGAGACAATGCGGTCACCACTTCGCAGCCCCACCCTTCCAGCAGGGTCGACATCCCGTCACAGATAGAGCGGTCATTATCGATCAGCCAGATCACACTGTTCTGCAACCGGTCACTGGCCATGGGCAGATGCGGTCCGGTGGCTGGCGCAGGCAGTATCGTATTGCCAAAGGGCACCTCGACTGCGAACACCGAGCCCATCCCTTCCCGGGACTGTACCCGGATATTATGACCCAGTACCCGGGCCACTTTATCAACGATCGCCAGCCCTAAACCAAGCCCCTTATCCTTGCCGGAGCGCTTACCGCCCAGTTGCCGGAATTCCCGGAATATCTCCTCCAGCTGTGCCTGAGGGATTCCCGCTCCGGTATCCCAGACCTCGATCCATAAACCACCATCGCGCTTACGGCAGCCCAGCAGAACCCGGCCCGTATCGGTATAACGGATCGCATTGGTAAGAAAGTTTCGGAGAATCCGGGCCAATAATTGCGAGTCGGTATGTACCACCGCAGCGGTAGGAACACAGCGGAACTGCAGCCCATCGGCCATCGCCATCTGCGAAAACTCAGCGGCCAGAGTGTCGAACAGGTCCTGCAGTTTAAAAGTGATAATATCCGGCTGCACTACCCCGGCATCGAGTTTGGAGATATCCACCAGCGTTCGCAGCAGTGATTCAACATCATCCAGGGAGTTGGATACTGAAGTCGCCAGCTCCCGGTTTCGGGATTCCTGAATCTGTTCAGATAGCGCGGTAGAAAACAGCCGGGCAGCATTCAATGGCTGTAGCAGATCATGGCTGACAGCCGCCAGGAACTTAGTTTTTGACAGGTTCGCCTGTTCCGCATCCTGTTTGGCATCCAGCAGACGTGCCTCTATCTGAGCCCGCTCGATGATCTCAGCCCGAAGCTGCTCATTCAGATAGGTCAGTTCGGAGGTTCTCTCTTTAACCCGCTGTTCCAGCAGCTGGTGCGATTGCTCCAGCGCTTCTGCCGACCGCCGCCGCTCTGTGATATCCCGGGTCATGACAAAAAAACCATCCGGTTCATCCTGAGGGTCGATGTTGGCGACATAGGACTTGATCATATACCGCTCTTCACCCCGGGCATTGGTCTGCCAGGCCTCAAACGTGACGCTTTCTCCTCTCACAGCCTGCTGCACATAAGGCTCAATCCGGGCGTATTGCTGCTCGGTATAGACGGTACAGATACTCTCACCATAGAGAGAACCATGGGGCTTACCGAACCACTCGTCATAAACTTTGTTGGTGAAACGATAGCGTAGCTGGCTATCCACATAGGCGATCTGTGCCGGCACATTATCGGTTATCAGCCTCAGCCACTGCTCACTCTTACGCAGTGATTCAGCGTAGCGGTGACGCTCGGTAATATCTGTGTAGGTATTTACAAAACCGCCCTGCGGCATAGGGTGAGTCCGTACTTCGATCACCTGCCCCTGGTGCCCGCGCTGTTCCGATGCCAGCTCCTCACCCTGCTGAGCAGCAGTCATTGCGTGCTGCAGAATGGCAGGATTATCCAGCATCAACGCCGCAAATGGCGGATAACTCCGGACCTGTTCAGGCTGTACTCCGGTCAATTCC
Source organism: Amphritea sp. (assembly GCA_025800245.1). Lineage (GTDB taxonomy): Bacteria > Pseudomonadota > Gammaproteobacteria > Pseudomonadales > Balneatricaceae > Amphritea. The sequence goes on from JAOXSA010000094.1 coordinate 13,228, forward strand.
AGAAAGCGGTCATTCCAGAGTTCAACCCGACCTTCAGGCGTCACCAGCACCACCCCCTGTGAGAGGTTGTCCACGGTGTTCTGCAATAACCGGGTTTTCTGAGCCAGCGCCTGCTCTTTGTCCGCTCTTTCTCGCTGTTTCAGCGCCGTAATATCGGTATACAGGATAACCAGGCCGCCATCCTGTGTGGCACGCTCTGACATCTGAACCCAACGCCCATCACTGAGCAGAAACACCGTATTACCGCCATCTGAGGCCGGGTATTCTTCCACCAGCAGACCGCTCTCGTGAGCCAGCCGGTTGATATCCTGTATCGTAGCGCCGGTTTTCAGGCTCAGGCCGGTAGACGCCCACACCTGCTCAAACTTACTGTTAAACAACACGATCCGGCGCTGCTCATCGAACAGCACGAAGGCATCATCGATGCTTTCAATGGCATCGATCAGACGCTGGTGCGCCAATGCCGCCTGATCATTCGCCTGGCGCAGGTCCTGATGGCTTACCTTCAGTTCAGACAGGGCATTGTTCAGAGCATCGGTTCGTTCACGCACTTGCTCAGCCAGTACCACAGAGTGCTCAAAGGCTGCATACGGGGTAGTCCCCTGACTGCCGCCGTTTTCGACCCGCTCAATCAGCGCGCGATTGATCTTCTCGAGTTTGCGGTTCTGCTCTTCCAGTTCAGCAATCCGCGCCTGAAGTTGCTGTTCAGTCATGTCCCTGCTGCCCGATAGCGACCGCGGTAAAGGTCTGGTTGACGTGGCGCCCATCCATCTGCTCGCCGTAGGTATTAAAACCGATTACCCGGTTCTGTCGCAGCAGGTCTGAAATCTGATCGGCGCTGCCGTCCAGTTCACATTCCAGCCGCCGTAAGAAACAATCACAGCCGATCACCAGTTGAGGCTCACCGATCTGCTGGCGGATTCTGCGCAGGTTGCTGACCAGATCACCCGCCATATCCCCTGGCTGCATCGCGGTCAGAACAATGCCATTCTCAACAGCGCAATAGAAAGTCAGGCTCATATCCGAATTGACCTGCTGGATAGAGCGGACAAAAAACTCATCCCCCAGCCTGACTGCAATCGGATTAAGCGCAAAAACTTCGTGATTGAGTTCCTCAACCGAGACGCCGATAGCCCGGGCATACTCCAGTGCCGCCGGTTCAGCATTCAGTTCATACACACAGCGCTGCTCGACATCCGCCGCAGTCACCACCAGTTTTTCAGCCTGGGGTAACATATGGTGAGTGCTGAACACTTCAAACTCTAACGGCGTATTGACCATCAGAACTATCGCAGCTTCATCATGAAACGCACCATCATAAAAGACGTGGGTACGGGCCAGATGGATATCATCCCCCGCTGATCCGCCAAAGTTAGGAATACTGCCCAGCGCTGCATTGAGGGTGACCAGCACATTCTCTTCCTGCACCGATAAACCATCCAGCAATGTCAGCGCAAAGGTATTACACTTAATCGGCGCAACGCCGTGTTTGCTGCAATCAACCAGCAGCCGGTCAACCAGAGACTGGGCATCGGTAAGGCTGAAGCTATGGAGGTTTTCAATGGTGGCCAGCTCGATGGCAAACGCAGAAGAATCAAAGGCAATCGCGGTAATACAACGCTGTCCGTAGCCATGGGGCGTAATCTCTCCGGCAGTGGTACATCCAACCAGTGGCTGCACGTTAAAAGCCCGATTCATCGCACCGGCAAGCAGTGACAGATCATATTCCGCCGAACAGAAGAAGATAACACCCGCACTGTCATGACACTGCAGCTGTTCAGACAGCTCGTGGGCAGCGATATCCGGCTGAGGGCTGTATGAGACTGCCGTTCTGAAGGCACTCATCTGATGCTCCTGTAAAAAGCCCGTAAAAAGGATTCCTTCTCACCAGACGGTAATGGAACCCCCTATCCTGTCAAACAGGGTCTATGATCATTCTAGCGTTACTGCAGGGCACAAAAAATACTACTTGCGACCCCGACCTATCAGCCTACTCCCCTGCCAGATGAGTCAGTAAAGCCCGTAATTTACCGGGTTTAACCGGCTTATTGATGACCGGAAACTGCTGTTCCCGGAACAACTGCAGACACTCACTGCTACGATCAGCCGTCAGCATCACCGCCGGAATCTCCAGGCCCAGATGTTCACGAACCCGGATAATGGCATCGGTACCGAGCTGTTCATGGTCCAGGTGGTAATCCGCCAGAATAACCTCCGGTACCAGACCTGTTTGCTGGCAACGACCGACCGCCTGCTGAGCACTGCTGGCGGTCATAACCGTGCAGCCCCACTGGCCCAGCAGAGCCTCCATACTGACCAGAATATTTTCCTCGTTGTCGATCACCAGAACCGTCAGGCCCTGCAACAGGTCTGGTACGGGCATCGCAAACAACTGAACCGGAGCCGCGGTTTGTGGCGCATCAATGACCGGTACTTCAACGGCAAACATTGAGCCTTTTCCGGGAACGGACTCGACCTGCAACGGATGGCTCAGAACCCGGGCAATCCGATCAACAATCGCCAGTCCCAGTCCTACCCCTTGCCGGGCGACTCCCGGATGATCATCGAGCTGATGGAACTCCTTAAACACATCCTGCAGTTTATCCGCCGGAATACCATTGCCGGTATCCCAGATCTGGATACTAATGCTACCGGGTTTACGCCGGCAACCGATCAGGACCCGCCCCTGCTCCGTATAACGGATCGCATTACTGATAAAGTTCCGCAATATGCGCTGCAATAACCTTGAATCGCTGCGTACCAGCACCGAACTGTGGCAGGCTCGCAAATGCAGTCCTTTATCCTCAGCGACCAACTGGAACTCCGCCTGCAAAGCGCTGATAAGCTGATTCAGGCGAAAATCGCCAAACTCTGGCTGTACCGCATTCTGATCCAGCTTCGAAATATCCAGCAGATCCGAGAGCAGTTCCTCTGCATTTTTAAGCGCCAGATGAACACGGTCCACCAGCCTTGCATCACTCTGCTCCAGTGAGCGCTCCTGCAGTGCTGCGATCAGCAACCGCGCAGCATTCATGGGCTGCAGCAGATCATGACTGGCGGCAGCCAGGTACTTATCCTTACTCTGATTGGCCTGTTCAGCCAGCTCTTTAGCTTCTTTAAGTTGCTGTTGAATACCTTCCCGTTCCGCGATCTCCTGAACCAGTTTATCGTTCAGGGTAACCAGCTCAGCGGTACGCTCAGCAACTCGTTCTTCCAGCTCCTCATTCAGCTGTTTCAGACGATTCTGGTTTTTCTTACGTTCGGTAATATCCTGAATGAAGGCCTCGATAGTCGGGCGGCCACCTTCAACCTGTTTCAACAGCGCATTAATAGAGACATTGATACATTCACCATCGGTACGGCGGAACAGTGTCTCAAACGCAAACACCCGACCAGACTGCACCAGACTGTAACGGAAGTCGGCATACTCATCCGGGCTGACAAACAGTTGGGTTTCCAGATCATCAATTGCATTACAAAAGTGATCGGCACCGGAGTATCCGCAAATGGCCACCACCGCCGGATTCGCGGTCAGCATCCCACCATCGAGCTGTGCCTGAAAAATACCGTGCTGGGCATTCTCAAACAGCCACTTATAGCGGTTCTTTTCCGCCTCCAGTTCGTCCAGCTTAGCAACCAGCTCCGGATAATAGCTTTTCCGGGTCGACAGGTTACCCAGTCCGATGAGGCTGGTCAGTTCCTGATTACTGTTATCAGAGCTGTTGTCAGAACGGCTATCAGAGCGCTTCTTCATAAACTGCTTCAACGTCGCGCTTATTCGATTTACGTGGGTTAGTGAGGATACAAGGATCAAGTATGGCGTGATCAGACAGCACCGGAATATCACTGATGCTGACTCCACTCTCGGCCAGTTTCTGCGTCAGTCCGACCTCTTGCTTCAGCGTGATAACCCTGTGCATCAGAGCTTTACGGATCTCCGGAGTGGTAAGTCCCCGGGTATCCAGCCCAAGGGTCTGAGCAACCACCTTAAAGCGATCTTCAGCTTCGCGATAATTGAAGTCGATCACATGCTCCAGCAACATCGCATTACAGAGCCCATGGGGCAGATCAAGATAGCCTCCCAGACTGTGAGACATCGCATGCACAGCCCCCAGAATGGCGTTGGAGAAAGCCAGACCCGCTTTCATCGATCCCAGCATCACCTGCTCCCGGATCTGAATATCCGTAGGATCATTCACCAGATCAACAATGTTCTCGTTGATCAGCCGCATGGCATCCAGCGCATTCATATCCGTTAACGGACCAGCCCCCGTAGAAACAAAAGCCTCGATGGCATGCACCATCGCGTCAATACCGGTACAGGCACTGAGGAAGGGATCCATGGTCAGGGTTGTTTCTGGGTCGATAAGAGCTACATCCGGGACCACCGCCTTACTGACGATAGAGAACTTCACCCGCTCGACAGGATCGGAAATAATGGCGAACTGAGAGACATCCGCGGAGGTTCCGGCTGTCGTAGGTATGAAAACCAACGGCGGGATTGGTAGGCTGATGGTGTCGATACCCTCGTAGTCGAGAATATGCCGGCCGTTGGCACTGACAATACCGATACCTTTGGCACAATCCATAGGGCTACCGCCACCGACCGCAACAATGACGTTACAGTCCTGCTCCTGATAGATCTGAGCGCCCTTCATCACCTCTTCGGCTCTGGGGTTCGGCGACACATCGGTAAAACAGACGTGATCAACCTCCTCTTCTGTAAGCAGGTCCGAAATATCCTGAAGCCACCCGGCTTCGGCAACCCCCGGATCGGAAACCAGCAATACCTTGCGGGCGCCGAAGGTTTTTGCATAGTTGGCAGCGGACTTACGCGCCCCCACACCAAAAATAATCTCTGGCGAGACAAACTTTCGCAGATTAGAAATATCGTGACTCATCGCACTCTACTCAACACTGCACCGGCTGAAACCGGTACTGATTATTGTTCTTATCGGGACAGTGTACCTTAAGCGTCCTGAGGCTGATACAACATTGACCATTGGACTAACAGGCCTGCAAACGCGCAAAAAAAAGCCTGCTCAATGCAGGCAAAATGACAAAGTGCGGAAACCCATCGCCAGGAGTGTGAAAGAGACAACGTAATCTCCTGGATTATTATGGCACTGTGAAAAACACTGCAACATCGTGCCGGAGGATGAATTACTCTACTACTTTAGGTCCTATTGCGGCCTGCAAATCGATATATTGCTGATAAAAAGCCAGTTCCCGCTGCAGCACCTCCAGCCGGGTAGCCGGTTGCCGAAAGCCGTGCCCTTCATCGGCATAATAATGAGCCTCTGCCGCGACGCCATTACTCTGCATCGCGGTAACCATACTGCGGGTCTGATCCGGCAGTACCACTACATCCTGTTCACCCTGAAAAAAGATCACCGGCGCAGTAATCCGTCCGGCGCGAATCAGCGGTGATACCGCCTGGTACCGCTCAGTTTCGGTTTCCGCATCGGCAATCAGCCAACTCAGGTAGTGGGACTCAAACTTATGTGTGCAGCTATTCAGCTGCAATGGATCAGTCACACCATAAAGGCTGGCACCCGCTCGGAAGCAATCCAGCTCAATCAGCGCGTTCAGAGCACTGAAACCACCTGAACTGCTGCCCCGTATAAATACCTGATCCCGATGCACCGGCTTCTGAAGTGTTAACTGCCTCACGGCATCGGCGATATCATCTACTTCTGTCCGCCCCCAGCTCCGATGCAATGCAAAACGATAGTCGCGACCGTAATTACTGCTGCCCCGGTAATTCAGATCAAGGACGGCAAACCCTCTCTGGGTCCAGTACTGCACAGCCAGATTCAGAACCGGATAGGTTGCCGCCGTCGGCCCGCCGTGGAGAAAGATAACCAGAGGATAGCGGCCCTTCAGAACATAACCGGCATTGGCGGGCTGATAGAAGTAACCGTAACTATGACTGAACCTGAGTGGAACTGGTCTGGCGCAATCATCACTGTTCAGGGGTTTCTCTCCGCCAGTGACCACTCTGACATTGCGGTACTGGTCTATCTCGATGATTGCCAGTAACCTATCCTCTCCGGCTGCCACCAGACAGAGCTGGTCCTGTCGCTGGCACATAACCCGCAGATGATTAAACTCTTCTAAAATCACCTTCCCGGTACTCCCCTGCTCGGAGAACCAGAGTTCACTGCCACTGTGCTGGAACTTTATCAATGCCCACCCTGCTGGCCCCAGTAAGTACTGTTGCAGCCCGGACTGCCAGGGCGATGTGATCATGTCTTTATTTGCCGTAAAGACCGGATGCCGCTGCTCTGTTTCACAATCAAACTGGTACAGATTCCACCAGCCCGACAGATCAGACATCGCAAAAAGGCAGCCCTTGTCATCAAACTGTGGCTGGGCAATCGCTTCAGCGCCCGTGCCGGCAACGACCCGGCAGAGATCCTGATTCAGTTCGAGGACACAGAGACTGGTGACCGTCCAGGGCTGATGGGGATGATTCCAGGCAACAAAAGCCAGTTGCTGAGCCAACGGGTTTAACGCCAGTCCGGCATAGAAATCAAAATCATCATGCAGAATCTGTAACTGTCCGTTCTGCGGATTAACCGCAACCACCCGGTTCAGCACCTCACCGTTACAGTGACGTTCTTCTATAGCCAGTAATTGCTGTGTTCGGCGGCACCATAGTGGCTCAATAAAACGGGAATTTACCGTGCGGGTAACAGGCAAAGGCGTTGCCTGATCCGGTGAGCAGCCCAGGGACTGACTGTAAATCTGCTGATCTTCGGCATTAACGAAAAACAGCTGCTGCTCTGCCAGCTCCCAACTACGACCGCCGTATTCATGCACCCGGCTCTCCACACTGAACCCCGGCGGCGTAATCCCGATAATACTGCCCGGGGTTTCTGGTGATTCGCAGCAGATTACAGAGCGTCCCTCTGCCGGCTTAAACTCCACCCAGTACAGCGAGCCATCAGAACCGGACTGTAATTGACTGAAGTCCCGACTGCCGGATACAACCTGCTCAGCCGACAACTCAGATGACCAGAAACCCGGCAGCCCGGTATCAGCCGACAAGAATTCAGCCTCGGGCAAAGATTCTGGAGTTTCGGGTATTACGGTAAACGAACGCCGAGCTGTCGTTCCTGACGGTCTCGGAGCGTTGTCGTACCGCTTCTATCTTATGGTGATCTGGCGATTTACCGCAGACAGGATCGGCAGCATGCATATCACCTGCCAGCATATACGCCTGACAACGGCAGCCACCAAAGTCCTTGTCTTTTTCATCACAGCTACGGCAGGGCTCCTGCATCCAGTCATCGCCACGGAAATAGTTGAAGCCCGGGCTCTGATCCCAGATCTCCTGCAGACTCATCTCGGTTACCCGGGGAAACTCAATTGGCAACATTCGGGCACTGTGACAGGGCAGCGCCATGCCATCCGGCGTAATGGTCAGAAATACCTGACCCCAGCCATTCATACAGCCTTTTGGTCGCTCCTCATAATAATCCGGTGTGACAAAAATCAGCTTCATCGGATTACCAGCCTCTTCCAGTTGCTGACGGTAGCGGTTAGTCACCTGTTCAGCATGCTCCAGTTGCTGTCGGGTAGGCAGAAGCTGTTCAACATTCTCATGAGCCCAGCCATAGTACTGACAGGTTGCCAGCTCAACATAATCGGCCTGCAGTTCTATACAGAGCTCAATGATCCGGTCTATACGGTCGATGTTATGGCGATGGGTCACGAAGTTCAGCACCATCGGATAGCCCTGTGCCTTCACCTCTTTCGCCATATTCAGCTTCTGCTGAAAGGCCTTCTCAGAACCGGCCAGCATATTATTGACCGATTCATCACTGGCCTGAAAACTGACCTGAATATGATCCAGTCCGGCATCACGGAAATCAGCCATTTTATCGGCGTTCAATCCAACTCCAGAGGTGATAAGATTAGTGTAGTAGCCCATCTCATGGGCTCCGCCAATCAGTTGCTTCAGGTCCTGTCTGACCAGTGGCTCACCACCGGAAAACCCCAGCTGCACGGCCCCCAGTTCCCGCCCCTGCTGAAACAGGTCGAGCCATTGCTGGGTACTGAGTTCAGAAGAATAATCAGAAAAATCCAACGGATTAGAGCAGTAAGGACACTGCAAGGGACATTTATAGGTCAGTTCAGCCAGCAACCAGAGTGGCTGTCCATGGGGTTTAACTTCGGTCGGCAACGAAGGCCGGGCACTACAGGGTGATCCAGTGCTGCGCATAAGCATCTCCCAGAAAACCGGTAATATCTTCCGTGAGATCACCGGCATCCCTGAATTTCTGTTCCAGGGTGATAATGATATCTGCGACAGAGCGCTTACCATCCACCAGCGCCATTATTTCACCAGCAGGGCCGTTCAGTTGAATCATCCCCTCCGGATAGAGCAGAACATAGCAATCCTGAGCCTTTTCCCACTGAAACCGGAACATCGGGTTCAGCCGGGGCTGGTCGACCTGAGAAATAACCCCATCATTCATTGAATAACCCCCGGTGATAAACCCGCTGATCCGTCACGGTGTGAAAAGGTGGCCGCTCAAACTCATAAGCCATCGTCATCGCATCCAGCATGGTCCACAGAACATCCAGCTTGAATTGCAGGATCTCCAGCATACGCTCCTGCTGAGCACGGGTTGTATAGTGATCCAGTGTAATTTCCAGTCCGTGAACCACGTCGCGACGCGCCTCGGTCAGACGATTACGGAAATACTGATAACCCTCTTCTTTGATCCACGGGTAGTGTGTTGGCCAGGTATCCAGCCGGTTCTGGTGAATGGTTGGAGCAAACAGTTCTGTCAGCGAAGAACTGGCAGCTTCCTGCCACGTTGCACGGCGGGCGAAGTTGACGTAAGCATCCACGGCAAACCGTACACCGGGCAGTACGTGCTCACCAGAAAGAATCTCTTCCCGGGTCAGTCCAACCGCTTCCCCCAGTCTTAACCAGGCTTCAATACCGCCCTCGGCACCATCATAACCATCGTGATCCAGCACTCTCTGGACCCAGTGTCGGCGAATTTCCCGGTCAGGGCAGTTAGCCATAATCGCGGCGTCTTTCACCGGAATACTGATCTGATAGTAGAACCGGTTAGCGACCCAGCCACGGATCTGCTCCGGTGTGGAATGTCCCTCATACATCGCAACATGGTATGGATGACGGGTGTGGTAAAGCTCGCCTTTGGCGCGAAGCGCGGCCTCAAAGTCATCTCTGCTGAGAGGTGGCAGATCGCATTTAGTCGGTTCAATCATCGATACACTCCCGATGCTTCACAGTTCCAGAGACATACCGTCATACGCGACTTCGATCTCGTGTTGTCCGAGAATCGCTCGCTGTTCGGAGTCTTCATCCAGAATCGGATTGGTATTGTTAATATGGATCAGAATCTTGCGGGGCTTGTGCAGGGTATCGAGAAACTCAATCATACCGCCGGGACCGGATTGCGGCAGATGCCCCATTGCCACGCCCAGCTTATCGCCGACGCCGGTCACAATCAGCTCATCTTCCTGCCAGATAGTGCCATCCACCAGCAGCAGATCAGAGGTTTCCATAATCGGTGGCAGATGGGATTCAATCTGCCCAAGACCCGGTGCGTAAAACAGCTTTCGGCCGCTGTTCAGGTCTTCAATCAGAATACCAATATTGTCGCCCGGATGAGGATCATCACGGTGTGGGGAATAAGGCGGTGCACTGCTCAACAGGGGGACCGCGGTCAGCTTAAGCTGCGGCACCTGAGGAATGATAAAGCTGTTATCCTGCTCACCGATCGGAATCCGGTTAACTCTGTTGCCGCCATTCCAGTGTTTCAGCATATTGAATACCGGAAAACCATTAGACAGATCCTGCTCAACCATTTCGGTGCACCAGATATTGTGCGGGCAGCCTTCCCGCAGCATCAGCAGCCCCGTGGTATGGTCGATCTGACTATCCATAAAGACAATGGCAGAGATGCCGGTATCCCGGATACTCCGGTTGGGCTGCATCGGCGCAAAGCTGGCCAGCTGCTCCCGGATATCCGGCGAAGTATTGAACAGGATCCAGTGCTCACCATCAGCGCTGACAGCGATCGAGGACTGGGTCCGGGCTCTGGCATTCAGAGTGCCTGCTCTTAACCCGGAACAGTTACGACAATTACAGTTCCATTGCGGGAAACCACCACCGGCGGCTGAACCTAGTATCTGAACTTTCATTATTCTTCTTCTGGCTGGGAGGAAAACGGCCCGGATCAACGGGCCGGAAGACTGCCCGGGATTCGGAGCAGTCTGCACACGCGATATGCTTCGGTGCTTAGCGGTTGGCGAAGTACATAGTTACTTCAAAACCAATACGCAGATCTTTATAAGCAGGCTTAGTCCACATAAATTTTTCCTCAGATAATGAATTTCTTGTTAGAGCCTGATCATCATAGAAATCCCGCCAGAGATAAAAAATGGTACTTTGGAACGAAAAACACCCTCTTTTAGTCACTTCGCTTATCCCTGACAACGGCCTGACGGCCCTGCAAAAAACAGGCAAATTGCCAGTCGGATTAACTTAAAAATTTCTCATAGCAGTACTGCTTTGTTTGAAGAAAAATTCATTATTCGCCAGAGCGATCCTGAACCATAATCTTTGAAGACGTGAACCTGAAAGGCACTCAGGTATGATCATGTGAAACGCTGGAAAAAGGTTAACAGCCTTAACGGTATGGGTGTAACCCTATAAGCATTCCGCCAACCTATTAACATGTGAAGAGCGACGCCATGACTGAAAAAAAAGACGAAATGGATCTGGTTCTGGATAACGACTCCGGCTGGGAAGATCCGTCTATCGAGATCGATGCTAAAGAACAGAAGTACTGCTGTGATGCGGAAAAGAGACGTCGTCTCGAGGAGATGCGGGAAGCCCGTGAACTGGAACATGAACTGCGCGAATTCTACGACGACTGATCTGCCGTGAGCTGACCCGGCGCTGTCATCATACTGTTACGTTTTTTTCATACCGCTGTCACTGTGCATTCATCAAAACAGGGTTTATTGAAAGCTGTTTTGTGAATAAAAAAAACGCTACACAGAGTATGGGTCACAAGCTATGAGCAGCAAAATTCGTCTGGACGATCTGCCGATTGAGTCACTGGATGACATGGATAATGAATTCTTTACCGGCCAGGAACCTGGCCGCAAAAAAAATGACGGGCGCAAAAAGCGCAAGCGTCAGATGATCGAGGATTATATGGAGGAGCGCTCGCTGAAACGTCGCATCAGCGATTCCTACGATATGATCTGATCCGATTCACCCCGGTGGGTATCAGCGCTTAGACTGACCCGCCGTCCGCTTTACGCTGCTCCGCCCTGCACCTTTTTTCGACTTCGGTCGTTGACCCTGGCGCGGCGCGGCGCTCTTCTTGTGCTGGCCACCTTTATTAGCCTGTCCGCCATTGCCAGGCCAGCCACGGCGGCTATCAGAACGTTCCGGACGACGCTTCTCCTCTTTCTCCGCGTCCACCAACTGCCCGGCACGATTACCGATCAGATCTTCACGCCCCATTTCCCGCAGTTTAGTCCGTAACGTCGGCCAGTTTTCAGGATCGTGGTAACGCAGCAGAGTTTTATGCGCTTTACGCTGTTCTTTATCCCGCGGAATATACATCCGCTCACTCTTATAGGTCACCTGCTTAAGCGGGTTCTTTTCAGAGTGATACATCGCCGTTGCCAGCGACATAGGCGATGGATAGAAGTTCTGCACCTGATCGACTTTCAGATCGTTATCCTTCAGCCACAGCGCCAGGTTAAGCATATCCTCATCTTCGCAACCCGGATGTGCAGCGATGAAATAAGGGATCAGATACTGTTTCTTGCCCGCTTCCCGGGAGAATCGATCAAACATCTTTTTAAAGTCATAGTAGGTATCCATTCCCGGCTTCATCATCTTGCTCAGAGTGTTGTCTTCACTGTGCTCCGGCGCGATCTTCAGATAACCGCCGACGTGGTGAGTCACCAGTTCTTTAACATACTCAGGATCTTTGACTGCCAGGTCATAACGCAGGCCGGAGGCAATTGCGACGTTATGAATACCTTCCATCTTACGGGCTTTACGATATAGCTCGGTGGTCGGACTATGATCGGTATTCAGGTTACTGCAGATGGTTGGATAGACACAGGACAGCTTACGGCAATTGGACTGAATCTCATCATCGTTACAATTGAGAAAGTACATATTGGAGGTCGGCCCACCCAGATCGGAGATCGAACCGGTAAAGCCCGGTACCTTGTCACGGATATCCTCAATCTCACTCAGAATTGATTCATGAGACCGGCTTTGAATAATCCGCCCCTCGTGTTCTGTAATCGAGCAGAAGGTACAACCGCCAAAGCAGCCGCGCATGATATTCACCGACAGCTTGATCATGTCGTATGCGGGAATTTTGTTCTTACCATACGATGGATGCGGCACACGCTGATACGGCAGACCAAACACAGCATCCATCTCCGGCGTTTCCAGTGGAATCGGTGGCGGATTAACCCAGACCTCCCGGTTGCCATGCTTCTGAATCAGCGCTCTGGCATTGTGTGGATTAGACTCCTGATGCAGAACCCGGGAAGCATGGGCATAGAGCGCAGGGTCTTTAGCCACTTTCTCAAACGATGGCAGACGAATATAGGTTGTTTCCGCTTCCAGCTTTTCCTTACGCTTTAGCGGCATGGGTACAATTTTAATCGGTGCAGGCTGGTGCTGATCAGCGTCGTCCGAATCAGGTTTCTCTGGCTCAGCACCGCAGCGGGTATCGGCATACTCACCATTGTTGCCAAACTCATAGGGATTCGGCAGCTGATCGATGTTTCCCGGCCAGTCGATGCGGGTGGAATCCAGTTCAACAAAACCAGCTGGTGGCGTTTTCCGGATATGCACCGTGCCCCGGACATGCATCAGGTCTTCCGGTGTTTGCCCGGCTGCCAGACCATAACTCAGCTCCACAATCGCCCGTTCAGCATTGCCGTACAACAGAATATCAGCGGTGGCATCCATCAACACCGAACGGCGCACTTTGTTGCTCCAGTAATCATACTGCGCGATGCGCCGCAGACTGGCTTCAATACCACCCAGTACTACCGGCACGTCGGTATAGGCTTCTTTACAGCGCTGGCTGTAGACGATGACCGCCCGATCCGGTCGTTTACCACCCTTTCCGCCAGCCGTGTAAGCGTCGTCATGGCGCATCCGCAGATCGGCGGTGTAGCGGTTGATCATCGAATCCATGTTACCGGCGGTCACCCCGAAATAGAGATTCGGTTTACCCAGTGCCATGAAATCATCGGCACTGCGCCAGTCAGGCTGGGCAATGATACCCACCCGGAATCCCTGGGCTTCCAGCAACCGCCCCATTACCGCCATACCGAAGCTGGGGTGATCCACGTAGGCATCCCCGGTGACAATAATAATGTCACAGCTGTCCCAGCCAAGTTGCTCCATCTCCTTTCTGGTGGTCGGCAGGAATGGGGCCGTACCAAAGCATTCAGCCCAGTAACGGGGATAGGAAAACAGATCCGGTGCGATTTTTTTCATGGGAGGCGGTCGTAAGATTTGGCGGTTATTGCAGATCCGCTATTGTCGCAGAAACCGGTATCAGCTGATAGTGAATTTTACTATCAGACTGATGCCTACTGTGCCTGTTGTGACAGCTGGAGTAGAATGAAGGTATTCTAAGAATAAGACTGAGAATGCTGTATGAGTCAGGAACGCCCCACACCACCGGGTGATTATGAATGCTGTGAAAATGGTTGTACTCCCTGTGTCTGGGACACCTATTTTGAAGAGCTGAACGCCTGGAATGCCGCACAGAAAGCCCTTGAAGAGGCCGAACAGAACCGTTCGCAGTCAGACTCCAAAACAACCAGCCAGACAAGCTGATTAGACAGGGATGCCCGATATGCCCAACGCACCGGTAATCTACCGTACCCGCATCAAGCCGGAATGGCTTGATTACAACAACCATATGAATGTTGCCTACTATGTGCTGATCTTCGATGAAGCCGGTGTCGAACTGGTCGCGGATCTGGGGCTCAGTGTCGAGGTAACAGAGAAAACTCATATCTCCTGGATGGTGCTGGAAAACCACATCACCTATAACAATGAAGTAGTGCTGGATCAGCCGGTTGAAGTCACCTGCCAGCTGATTGATCATGATGCCAAGCGTCTGCACCTCTACTTTGAAATGCACGCTCAGGCTGAAGACGGTTCCACCTATCTGGCGTCCACTCTGGAGCAGATGGCAATGTGTGTGAATCTGGAAACCCGTCGTAGCTGTGAATTCCCGGCCGAGGTCAGCGCAGCGATCAACGCTATGGCAGGAGAACAGGCAGCACTGCCCCGCCCTGAAAACATTGGTCGGTCTATCGGAATTCGTCGTCGCTGATTCGCCTCAGCGCCCGGACAGTCACCAGAGGCTCTGCTGTCGGAGCCTCTTCAAACCAACAACACAGCTCCCTTCCCTACGTTCCTCCAGGTTCACCACATCTGATAGACCGGCTATGTGAACACAGGCTGAATTTTGCGATTTTACGCTTGAAATATACTCCGGTGTAAAACTGGCTCAGCGCTGTCCAACTTCCTAGGCTGAAACTATAACCTGAAGAGGAGCTGTCGCCATGAGATCCCTCTATGCATTCCTGTTCGCATCACTGATCGGTATCACCACACCGGCACAGGCAGAGGTCAGGCTTGGCCTGCACGGTACTATCGACCTGGGCAACAATGTCTATCTGACAATCTCTACACCAAGGCTGTACCACGGCCATCGCTACTACCACAAGCCTTACTATTCTCACCGCCATAAGCCGCGGCATCATTACCACCACGGCTATTATAAAAAGCATCATGGTTACCATAAAAAACATCATGGCTATCGCTACCGCCATCATGATCGTGGTCACCATTACGGCCATCGGGGACATAAACCCCGTCATTACCGTTCTCACTCTTCATCGCGCTATATCATTGTCAGAGATCCGCAACGCCACGATTACCGGCGCTATCGGCATCAACGCCAGTATCGCTATTAATCAGTATCAGTCCCGGAGGTGGAGGGATCTTCCTGATGGGATGTCGGGTAACGTCCAAACCGGCGCAGAGCCTCTCTGCGCCATTGCGCTTCATTTGCCAGACGGGCAAATCTCGCCCAGGCCTCACCGTCCAGAGACTCGGATATACCACCAAGGTCTGTCCTGTGGCGACCTGTGTAATGATGAATTCTCGCTGTACCACACATATTTAACTCCGGGACTCTGGTCCGGAACAATCTCTGTTCAGCCTCCCTCCTGCCTCTTTTTAAACGAATCATTTAAAGGATGACTGAATGGATTATTGACCGCAGTCTGTAACGTTAACCCTGCGTTACCTCTCACTCTGATACTGTCACTGAACCGTTTCGCCCAACAGATTTCTATATTTCTGGCGAAGCCGCTGATTTGGGTTACAATCAACTGATAACCTACTGATTTCCATGATTTAGTACTTTGTAGAGCCGCTGACTAAAGCCTTTCATAAAGCAGGGTTTTATCACGTGATATCTATCCAGCAACGGAGTTGCCCTGTGAAGATGACAAAATACCCAGCCCGCCTGCTCACATTAATCGCACTGCCTTTACTTATTATAGGCTGTAGCGATCAATCTGCTGAGACGACACAACCTGCAGAACCTCAGATCCGTCCGGTAAAAGTCCATCAGCTTGGTAAACCGCAAACACAACCGACCCGCACCCTGGCCGGTACCATAGAAGCGGTCGACAGAGCCGATCTGAGTTTCCGGGTCAGTGGCAAGATTGCCGAAATTAAGGTCGAAGTCGGTGCGCAGGTCAGCGAAGGTGATACCCTGGCGGTTCTGGATCAGACCCAGCTGGAACTGGCATTGGATTCTGCGAAAGCTCAGCGCCTGCGTGCCCAGGCAGTGATGACAGATGCCCGACAGAACTACGACGCCCAGAAGGCACTGGTGAAACGTGGTGTAATATCAAGAATCAGTTTTGAAGGTACCGCTGCAAATCTCAAATCCGCATCTGCTGAATTGGAATCAGCAAGAGCCCAGGAAAATCGTGCCGCTCGTGATCTCGAATATGCAGTGCTGAAAGCACCTTTCAGCGGTAAGGTCTCCAGTCGCAGCGTGGACCCTTTTACCAATATCAGCGCGGGACAGAGCGTTTTCCAAATGGTCAAAGAGGGACAGCGTGAAGTTATTGTGCGCCTGCCACTGGCTCTGCTTCGCTATATCAATCAGCAGGAACCTGTTCAGGTTACACCGCTGGTCACCGATGCCCTGGCCGGAGACGTCAGGCAGAGTTTCAGCGGAATTATCCATCACATCGGAGCTAACTCCGAAGCCGGCAATGCGGTAACCCTGAAGATTCTGCTCGACGATCAGGCCCGCTCACTTCGCTCTGGCCTGCCTGCCGAGGTCCGTTTTAATCTGAACTATCAAGACAGTGGCCACCTGACCGTTCCATTCACAGCCATTGTGCCGTCCGAGCAGGCCGACAGTGGTTACCTGTTCCGCTATGACAGCAACACTGAAACGGTTTCTAAAGTTGAAGTCCGGCTGATCAATACCCGGGATCAGGGTGTCGAAATTGCTGGTGATATCAGTGCCGGAGATCTGGTGGTAGCAGCCGGTGCGGAGCTCCTGCATGAAGGTCAGAAAGTCAGCCTGTTTCAGCCAATTCACTGAGGATCACACCGATGATTACCCGATATGCCCTGCAGGGCAACCGCGTTACCATCGCGATGGCGGTGATTCTGTGTCTGCTCGGAATTGTGCTGTATCAGGACTTCCCCTCGCAGGAAGAGCCGGAGATTAATGTCCGTGAAGCGGTGGTTTCTGCCCAGTACCCCGGCCTGCCTCCGGAGCGGGTCGAGAATCTGATTATCCGCCAACTGGAAGATGCCATCCGTCAGATTCCGGAAGTAAAGGATATTCGCTCGCAGGCCAGTACCGGTTACGCCCAGATCAATGTCAGCCTGCACGACCATGTCAGCGACCTGCAACCGGTCTGGCAAACCCTGCGTAACAAGGTCAATGATGCCAAGCCAAAACTGCCCCAGGGAACATCAGGCCCTCACGTCAACGATGATTTTGGTCGGGTCGCGGTGGCCAGCATAGCGTTTATTGCGGAAGGTTTTACGCTGGCGGAAATGCGTCAGGCGGTAAAACGCTTTCAGGATCAGCTCACAGCGCTGCCCGGCGTCAGCCGGATAGAAATGCTGGGTAATAACCCGGAACGCATCTATCTGGAAAGCACCACGACAAGGCTGGCTCAGTATGGAGTGCCGATCGAGAAAGCGCTTCAGGTGCTGCAACAGCGCAACGTCATTCTTCCGGCTGGTCAGATTGCCAGCGATAAACAACGCCTGGTGCTGGAAACCACCGGTAACCTGACCCGTATTGATGAGATTGCCAATATTCCTGTGCGCCTCGAAGACAATAGCATCGTCTACCTGGGCGATCTGTTTACCGTCACCCGCGGTTATCAGGAACCGGCAGGCAAAATGGCCTACTACAACGGTAAGCAGGCTCTGGTTCTGGCGGTATCAATGCAGAGCGGCTACAACGTTCTGAGTTTTTCTGAGCGTCTGAAACAGCGTGTAAACGAACTCGAAAGCACCCTGCCATGGGGCTTCGAAATCGACTATGTCACGTTCCAGGCCAAAGAGGTTAAGAAATCAATTGATCAGGTAATCGGCAGCCTGTTACAAACCGTCGTGGTGGTACTGGTAGTTGTGGTTCTGTTCCTCGGTATCCGCACAGGTCTGGTTGCAGGCTTACTGGTGCCTCTGACCATTCTTGTCACACTGGTGGTAATGTTCCAGCTGGGTATACCGCTGCAGAAAGTATCGATTGCTGCGATCATCATTGCGCTGGGATTACTGGTAGACAACGGCATTGTGGTGTCTGAAAACTATCTGTCCAGAGTCACCGCCGGCGAATCGGCACTGGATGCCGCGATCAATGCTGGCAGCAAGCTGGCTCTGCCGCTGCTGACCGCATCCTTAACCACCATTCTGGCATTCTACCCTTTGATGGCTGGCGATAACCCGACCATTGAGTACACCCGTTCGCTCGGCCAGGTTATCACCATCACTCTGCTCTGCTCCTGGCTGGTTGCACTGACGATCATTCCGCTGCTGGCCACATGGGTGATTAAGCCGGGTAAGAAAGCGACCGGTAACGTCGCAGAAGCATCGGCGATGCAGCTACGCTATAAACAGTTCCTGCAACTGATTCTGCATGGCCGTACCCTGTTTATGCTGGCAATGGCCGGACTGCTGGTACTGGCGTTACTGGCGTTCGGCCTGGTACCGAAAAAGTTCATGCCATCCAACGTGCGTCAGCAATACATGATCGAGGTAGAACTGCCCGCCGGATATGCGATTGAGGAGACCGAACGGGTCAGCCGCAACGTCAGCCACTGGCTGCAGAACAGTGGTGAAAATCCTCAGATCAGCAACCACATCACCTATATCGGTTTCGGTGGCCCACGTTTCGTGCTGTCACTCAGCCCTAACGATCCGGCCCCGCATCGCGCCTTTATTCTGGTCAATCTGACCGATGAGGCCAGTCAACCCGACGAAATACTGCGGGCACGTGAGTACCTCAGCGCTAACTTCCCGGAAGCCCGTATTGAAGTTAAAGGCTTTGGTTCCGGCGGTGCAGAGGATGGTACCGTGGAGTTCCGTATCAAAGGACCGGATCATCAACGTTTACGGGAAGCGTCTGAACAGCTGCAATCGGTGCTTTATAAAGAACCGGGCGTGATCGATATCCGTCAGGACTGGGATAACAAAGTCTTCAAGATCAAGGTGCAGATTGATCAGACCCGCGCCGAGCTGGTGGGGATGTCCACGCAACAGATCTCTGAGGCACTGGATGCTCTGCTGAACAGTGGTGAGATTTCTCAGTTCCGCGAAGGTGACCAGAGTATTCCGATCACCGTACGCAGTGATGTTGTTGAACGTGGCGATGCCGAACGCCTGGGTACCCTCTATGTGGGGCTGGACCGGGAAGGTAATCCGGTGACACTGGCGCAGGTTGCCAACCTGATCGCGGTACCGACAGAATCGCTACAACGGCGTTATAACCTTGAGCCGACCATTACTGTTAAAGCGGTCAGTAAGCAGCTGACGGCTGTGCAGTTGGTAGAAAAGCTGCAACCGGATATCGCAGCGCTCAACCTGCCTGCAGAATACAGCATCGAATACGGTGGCGAAGTGGAAGCATCCGGCGAAGCACAAGCGTCTCTGTCCGCCAATATCCCGATCGCCTTTGCTGCTATCTTCCTACTGCTACTGGCGCAGTTCCGCTCCTTCCGCAAGGTCGGCATTATCGCCGTGACACTGGTATTCAGTCTGATCGGTGCCAGCTTCGGGCTGTTGCTGATGCAGGCAACCTTCGGCTTTATGGCGATGCTGGGTTTCCTTTCGCTGGGCGGCATCATCATCAACAACGGCATCTTGCTGGTGGAACAGTTTGATCTGGAAATGGCTGACGGAAAGTCAGCCTATGAGGCGATCGTCGATGGTGCCACCGCCCGGTTAAGGCCGATTCTGGTAACCACCGGCACCAGTATTCTGGGCCTGTTACCACTGATGCTAGGGGGTGACGAACTCTGGTATGGCCTGACAGTAGTACTGGCTTCGGGCCTGCTGGGCGGTACTCTGCTGACACTGGGCGTTGTGCCGGTGCTTTACAGCATGCTGTTCCGGGTAAAGATTCGATAATCTCATCACCCTGTTTGTGCTCTGATCTGGATCCGAATGACGATCCAGATCAGAGAAATCCACTTCCCCTCTCCCGCTTTTTCCGCCCAGCCGTTACAATGTCGCGGTTTTTCTAACCGTCGGAGTCTATCCTTGCAAAACCTCTACGAACAGACCAAACAGGCATTTCTGCTGTCCGACAGTGATCATAAGCTGGAGCTGACCATGCAACTGGCCGATCGGTGGCAGGCTGGTGAACTGGAGTGGCAGGAAGGCGAAGCACCTCAACAGCTGAACCAGCCCGGACGCCCGGATAAACCGGAGATCGTTGCCCCGGGAGAGGTGAATAAGCGCAAGTTTGGTAAAGAGGAAGGCCGTGCAGCGCTGATCCATGCCCTGGCTCATATTGAGCTGACCGCCGTCAATCTGGCTCTGGATTCGGTCTATCGCTACCGGGATATGCCCAAAGAGTACTACGACGACTGGATGCAGTGTGCGAAGGAGGAGTCCACTCACTTTCTGGCGCTACGCGGCCGTTTACGGGAGATGGGCTACGACTATGGTTCTTTCTCTGCACATGGCGAACTCTGGGGAATGGCAGTAGATACTGCGGACGATATGCTCGAGCGTATGGGTATCGTACACCGGGTTCTGGAAGCCCGGGCGCTGGATGTTGTCCCGAAAACCATTAAGCGCTTCGATCAGTTAGGCGACAAGAAGATGGTTGATATCCTGACCATGATCGCCAACGAAGAGGTTGGCCATGTCAGTTCTGGCAGCCGCTGGTATCGCTATCAGTGCCAGGCCCGGCAACTGGATCCTGACAGCACCTTTATTGAGCTGCTGTGGAAGTACATGAAGGGACCTCTGAAAGGCCCGTTTAACCATGAATTGCGACTGAAAGCAGGCTTCTCCGCAGAGGAGCTGGCGCTGATGGAAGCTATGCCCGGTCAGCCCTCACCTTTCGCCTGAAAGGCGTAGCACAGAAGCGTTCTATTTTCTCATCTGGGCAGCCCTTTCGACTACCCAGTTTGGGTAATACCTGCAAAGAATTTACTTTCGATTAATTGCCTGACAGAGAAAACGGTATACACTGAGTTTATCCGGGCCCTTCTCCAAACCGACACTAGGTTCTTTCCAGCAGGACCTTACCCCTTGCAGCAGGGCCCGGATGCCTGTGCTTCTTTATTCCTCTCTTAAAGCAACTTTTCCGGCGTTACAGTGCAGTGATTTTCACCATCACTGAGATATATTTCGCCGTCAGTAATCGTCATCGACAGTGTCATTGATCGCTGAACCAGTTGAGTCAGCGGACTGACCTGATCTTCCTGAAAGCGCCAGACTGTCAGCTTCGGCAGATCGGCGATCGCCTGCCCCTGTTTCTGCCACCAGATATCTGTCTCACGGCCATAAGCATAGAGGCTGATCTTCGGTGCACGGCTGACCGCTTTGCGCAATCGCTCCGGGGATACCTGCCCCAGTTCAATCCAGTGTTCAACCTGACCATCCGGACCAATCTGCCAGAGTTCCGGCTCATCCGTTGAAGACAGGCCTTTTGTGAAGCTCAGATCCTGATGATAATTCAGTCCATAAACCAGCAAACGCACCATCATCCGCAATTCAGTTTCAGAAGGATGCTGAGCCAGTGTCAGCTGACAGGTTTCGTAGCAGTGTCGGTCTGTATCGCTGAGTTGCAGCTCGACTTTATAGATTGTCGGTTTAAGCGCCATCGTTCGGGTCCGGAATCGGTTATAATGGCCGGCCATTATATCCTGTTAAATCAGAAACTGTTGGCCGATTACTATGGAATGCCGCTCCGGATGCGCCGCCTGCTGCATCGCCCCCCAGATAGCTACACCGATTCCTGGCATGCCTTATGGTAAGCCTGCCGGCGAACCCTGTATCAATCTGGATGACCAGCTGAATTGTAGAATATGGAATCAACCGGATTACCCACCACTGTGCCGTGCCTTTATGCCCGACGCGGAACACTGCGGCGATGATCGCGTACAAGCCCTGAAAATTATTACTGATCTGGAACACGCAACCTTGCCGGACTAAATTTCCAACCCAGCCCTGAGCAAAGTCGCTATAATTGCCCTTTTTCGGTCCTGCGGGATCCAATTACCTGACATCAGAAGCTATTGATAGAAAGCCATGGAACTTAAATTTCTTGCTATACGTGAATTGCTGAAAGAAGCTGAAGACACCATCGCCACCATCAGCGAAAAAGGTGGTCCGATCAATACAGCCAATCCGATGGCCCAGCAGCTTTTTAATGCGCTGGTCGCAGCCTATGGCCGACGCTCAGCCCTGACCCACGGCTCTTTCAATACCGATAACAGTGAAGGCTATCCGTTTATTTCGAGTTTTGAGCAATTTATCAAAGGCCCTGCAGAAGAGGAGAAATTCCTGCATCTGTGCGACCAGGGGATGGCCCAACTGGCAGCATCACTGGCAGCGCCATCGGCCCGTTCAGCGACTGGCGGCTACGTTATCTTTACATACTACTCCGCCGATGTTTTCGATTATCTGCTGATCGCTCTGGTACGGGATAAAACCGGCGTTGCCTTCGACGATGAACTGACCCCGACTAAAGTGATCGAGGTTGATCTGGAAAAGCTGCATCAGGCTGCCAAAATTAATATCTCTACCTATAAAGAAGGTAAAGACAGCTACCTGAGCTTTATCGGCACCAAGCAGAAAGGCGATATTACCCACTACTTCTCCAATGCGTTCGGTTGCACCGATGTCGTTCCCTCGAAAAAATCCACCTCCGATCTGATCCGGGCAACAGAAGATTTCTGTCGCCATTACCAATTACAGGAACAGCAGGAAGAGATTGTCGAAGATGTGGTCAGCTACCTGTCACGCCAACGAGGGGAAAAACAATCGGCCTATCTGCCGGATGTCGAACAGATCTTCGATAACTATATCCCACCGGAACAGGCTGAAACCCTGAGCGGGAGCTTCGGTAAATTTGCTAACTCCGAAAATTACCAGGTCAGTCATGAGTTCCAGCCTCATACCAGCACTCTGAACAACTACACCAAAGTGAAGGCAAAGATGGACAACTGGCAACTGGACTTTGCCAAACGCTCATTGGGTCCGCTGGACAGCAACAGTGAAATCGAATTTGATACGGCGACTAACTCTCTCCGGATTAACCGCCTCTCTACCAAGGTGATTGAACAACTCAAAGAGGCCCTTAACGAAAGCTGATGTCATGGCAATGTTGTGACACTGTCACAACGCTGTCATACCCGGTTGCTAATCTTCTCCCGTCCAGCCCATTGTGCAACGCACAAAAAGGTTGACCCCGACTGATATATGGATAAAATTACCATTATTGTGCACCGCATCATAACCTTTAGGGAGAAATACCATGATCAACGCTAACATCGATTTCAAAAAGCCTTTCGAATCTGCTCAGACTCTGATGAGCCTGCAAACTGCAGCAATCACTAAGACTGTTGAACTGCAGAAGAAGTCCGGTGAAGAGCTGGCTTCTTTCTTCAAAGGCGAAGCTGAAAAAGCAAAAGAACTGAAGTCTCCTGAAGAGTTCGTACAGTTCAACGTTGAGTCTAACAAGGCTCTGTTCGAACTGCTGAAAGCCCAGGGCGAAGCTTTCACTTCTCTGGCAAAAGAGTCTGGTGAAGAAGCGATGGCTGAAATCCAGAAAATGGCTGGCTAATAGCTCCCATTTCAAAAAGACCCGATAGTGAAAACTGTCGGGTTTTTTTATGCCTGAATTCTGTCTACAGCTTTTTTTGTGCACTGCACAAAATAAATCATTGACATTGGCCAGAGGATTCATAGAATAGACATTATTGTGCACCGCACCAAACATTACTGGAGACTACCCATGACTAACACTATCGATTTTCAGAAATCTTTTGATTCCGTTAAGAGCCTGATGGAAATGCAAGCTGCTGCTATCAGCAAGTCTGTTGAACTGCAGAAGAAATCCGGTGAAGAACTGGCTGCTTTCTTCAAGACTGAAGCTGAAAAAGCACAGAGCCTGAAAACTCCTGAAGACGTTGTTAAATTCAACGTTGAAGCGAACACTGCACTGTTCGAACTGCTGAAAGCACAGGGTGAAGCATTCTCTGAACTGGCTAAAGAAGCTGGCGAAACTGCAATGGCAGAAGTCGCTAAGATGGCTAAGTAATTTCAGATTACCTTATTCATTTAAGGTGTTCCCTTGAGACCCCGCATCTGCGGGGTTTTTTATGCCTTTAATCTGAGCCTGTGTCGCATTCAGGATATTCATTTGTAATACAATAGTTGTACAGTGTTGAGTTCAGTTAAAACAACAATAAGAAGGACTCTTTATATGAATCTCAACGACATGATTGTGGTCGGCTGTGAAGAGTGGTGTTCTTTTCCCAGTCTCAGCATTCCAGCGATCAAAGCCCGGGTCGATTCCGGCGCTAAAACCTCATCAGTACATGCCGTTAATATCCAGCCGTTTAAACGTAACAACGAACCCTGGGTATCTTTTGAAATGCACCCGTTACAAGGCAGCCGGAAGGTCTCTGTGCGTTGTGAGGCACAGGTAGCTGATCGCCGTGTTATAAAGAGCTCCAGTGGCGACACCGAAAAACGTTACGTAATCAGAATTCCCCTACAGATGGGTGGTGATATCTGGGAGGTTGAAGTCACTCTGACCAACCGTGACAGTATGGGTTACCGGATGCTGCTTGGTCGCGAGGCGATGAATGACCGGATTCTGGTGAATCCCGGCGCTAACTTCTGTCTCGGTGATCTCAAAAGTGATGAAGTCACCAAGCTGTATGGTGTGACAGAAGGCGCTGCAAGCGGCCTGAAAATTGGTCTGCTGGCCAGCAACCCGGATCTATACAGTAACCAGCGCATCATCGAAGCTGGCGAAGCCCGAGGCCATAAGATGATGTTCCTGAACATTAAGCAATGCTACATGAAGCTGGATGCCGAGCAGCCAGAGGTTCATTACCGTGGCGGTACAATCCTTAACGATCTGGATGCTGTTATTCCCCGGATTCGTCCCAGCATGACCTTCTATGGTTGCGCCCTGACCCGCCACTTTGAAAGCCTGGGCGTCGCAACACTGAACGGTTCCGAAGCGATCACACAGTCGCGGGACAAACTCTTTTCTCTGCAGCTGCTACAGAAAAGTGGACTGGACATTCCGACGACCGGTTTCGCCAACTCGCCAATGGACACTACCGACCTGATCGATATGGTGGGCGGCGCTCCTCTGATTGTAAAACTGCTGGAAGGGACTCAGGGCCGTGGCGTGGTTCTGGCCGAAACCCGCAAAGCAGCCGAGAGTGTTATCAATGCGATTAAGTCCTTGCGCGCCAACCTGTTGGTTCAGGAATTTATTAAAGAAGCGGATGGTAAAGACCTGCGCTGCTTCGTCATCGACGGCAAAATTGTTGCATCCATCGAACGAATTGCTGCACCAGGTGAGTTCCGGGCCAACATCCACCAGGGTGGCCGTGCAAGGCTGGTGAAAGTCAGCCCTGCTGAGAAGAAACTGGCGATTCAGGCAGCTAAAACCATGGGACTCAGAGTAGCAGGGGTCGATATTATCCGCTCCAGTAAAGGTCCACTGCTGCTGGAGATTAACTCTTCTCCGGGCCTTGAAGGCATCGAGAGTGCAACAAACATTGATGTTGCAGGTGCGATGATCGAAGCGATCGAGAAAAAGCTACACTGGAAAAAGCCGGAATAGTACTATCGACATGGACTATCGACTGAGGGATGAGCAGA
The DNA here is from genome assembly GCA_025800245.1 of Amphritea sp. Taxonomy (GTDB): domain Bacteria; phylum Pseudomonadota; class Gammaproteobacteria; order Pseudomonadales; family Balneatricaceae; genus Amphritea. The sequence continues at coordinate 38,708 of JAOXSA010000094.1, forward strand.
TAGTGCTCATCCACTCTAGTTTTACTGATTCTTGATCTTAAGCAAGGATCTGCCCTCCCCCTCCTCTACTATTGACTGCAGTCACTTACATGTCCGGAGGGAACACCATGCCACTGATCGAAGCCAGCCAGATTCCCAGCGTTGCGCTGGATTTCATGAACGATGATCACGCCGAAGCAGCATCACAGATCAACAATCTCGATGCTCTGCTTAACCAGGCGACGCAAGAAGGCCTGAACGAATCACTCAAAACAGCCATCAGCGACGAGTTACAGCACATCTATCAGCACAGCGAAGAACACTTTGCCCGTGAAGAGGCTGAAATGGTCCGCACCGGTTTCCCGGCTTATGGCTGTCATAAAGGTGAACATGAAAGAGTCCTGCAGGAACTGCAACAGATCGCATCACTCTGGCAACAGGAAGCCGACCTGAATATGTTGTCGGACTATGTGAAGCGCGGCCTGCCTGAGTGGCTCGGTAATCATATCGCCACCATGGATACCGTCACCGCGATGTTTGTCACCCGCTTTGACCTGTCAGCGGCCTGAATCCGGCACAGTGCGCCATTTAAATTACTACATTATAGAACATAGATAACGGTATAAATAAGTTTATATCTTTATAAATCATAAAGTTATAAAAAAGTTAAAAAAAATGTGATTTTTTATGAACTTTATCTGAACACCCCTCTCTAAGAATGAACATCAACAAAGTATTGCAAGACCCAGCACTGCCCGGCGGACCCCCTTCCCTCCGGGCAGTTTTTTTTCTGGCTATTTGCTATGATGCTGCTTTCAAAATTAAGCCATTACTTTTAGAGCTGTTGCAGAATTATGAGCAAATACTGGAGTCCGGCCATCAACCAGTTGACCCCGTACGTACCGGGCGAACAACCGAAAGTTGATAACCTGATCAAGCTGAACACCAATGAGAACCCTTACCCTCCGTCACCACGGGTGGAAGAAGCAATCAATAACTATCCGGTCGAGCGTCTGCGCCTGTACTGCGATCCTGATGCAACGGCCCTGAAGAATGCGCTGGCCGGTCATTTCAACGTAGCTTATGAGAACGTCTTTGTTGGCAACGGTTCCGATGAAGTCCTGGCGCTGGCCTTTATGGCGTTCTTCCGTCAGGAAGCACCTCTGCTGCTGCCGGAAACCACCTACAGTTTCTACGATGTCTACTGCAACCTGTACGATATTGAATATCAGCAGATCCCGCTGACCAACGGATTCGAGATCAACCTGGATGATTATCAGCAGCCAAATGGCGGCATCATCTTTGCGAACCCGAACGCTCCGACCGGTCGCCTGCTGCAGTTGGATAAGATTGAAGCACTGCTTCAGCGCAACACTGAATCACTGGTCATTGTTGATGAAGCTTATATCGACTTCGGAGGCCAGTCTGCAGTTGAACTGACCCGTCGCTACGATAATGTGCTGGTCATTCAGACCTTTTCTAAATCCCGCAGCCTTGCAGGTTTGCGCATCGGCTACGCCATCGGACATCAGGACCTGATCGCCGGTCTCGACCGGGTGAAGAACTCCTTTAACTCCTATCCGCTAGACAGCCTGGCGATTGCCGGTGCGGTCGCAGCAATCGAGGATCAGGAGTATTTTGAAGAAGTCACCGATAAGATCATCAAGTGCCGTGAATGGACGACCGAACAACTGGAAAGTCTGGGTTTTGATGTGGTGCCTTCTGCAACAAACTTTGTCTTCACCTGCCACCAGACGATCACTGGTGCTGAGCTGATGAGTTACTTGCGCGGAAATAATCTGCTGGTGCGTCACTTTGGTAAACCGGGAATCGAAAATCACCTGCGTATTACCATCGGTACTTATGAAGAGATGCAGACCCTTATCGACGTGCTGAAACAGCATCCGGATATTCAGGACTGAGCCGGAACGGCAAATTAGCAGAAATAAAAAAGCCAGGCATATTCGCCTGGCTTTTTTAGTCGGGACTGCCCAGATCAGAGCCTATGTAAGGGTTTCGATCATGCTCAGATCAGGGGCTCAGAAGTCACTGGCAATTCTGTCGCCACCGGCCTGCTTAGCACGCTGTAGGGCTTCTTCAGCCCTTGCAAACATATCTTCCGCGGTATCAGCTTCTCCGGTCAGAGTTGCAACACCAATACTGACAGTGAACTCCACATCAGTCGCAGCATCCGGGCCAGTCAACTCTGCAACCATACGCCGGACACGTTCAGCCGCCAGACGGCCCTGCTCCTGATTGGTTTCCGGAAGCAGAATAGCAAAGCCATCCTCTCCCACCCGGGCCAGGAAGTCCGCGGTACGCTTGAGACTATTCAATGACTCTGCCAGCCGCTTGAGGATCTGATCCCCGACATCCCAGCCACGCTGATCCTTGATCGCCACCAGACTGTCGATATCGATTATCATCAGACTACAGACCCAGTCATAACGCACAGCCTGCGCCATAGACTGCGAAAGCACCGGCATCAACGCACGGTAATTGTACATACCGGTTAACAGATCCCGTTGCACTTTAGAACGATCACGCTCAGATTTCTTGCGTCGACTGATATCTTCTATCCGACAAACCACGCTCGGTTCATCACCAGCAGACGGTGCCAGACGTGCTTCTACCCAGCAGGAATTTTTCATACCCTGCTCTTTGAGATAGGGAATCTCTTCCGGATCAAGCAGTAACTCTTTTACAGTCAGCTGGTTCAGACTTAACGCCTGATCAACCATACCCTGAACGATAAAGGCTATATGTTCAGGAAAGATCTGCTCAAGGCTCTTTCCCGTTAACGCATCATTGCTGCCCCAGGGCAGAGCTGCATTGTTATGAGATGAGAAGATAATAGTGCCGGACTGACTGATCACCAGAACATCTTCAGACAGTACGTTCAGCAGGGCATCGATTCGCGTTTTCAGGACATTCGCTTTATTCATCGAACATGGTCTCCGTTCGGCAGGCGCTTCTGATTCAATCCCTTATACCACATCACCGGACAGATTCAGCCCCCCGTCAAACTAGCAAGCCACTCAAAATGGGATACCGGACCTCCCAGCACACTGTGGTACTTTCTGATACAGCTTGTCCGAATATATCAACAGGCCGTTGCTATTTATCATTGCTGGTTTTTGGCGCCGTACTAGAATCAGTAGATCCCCTTACAGGGTTGATCATTCAAGGGAACGAACGATAACTATAATCACGGGCTGAATTATGAATACAAAAATACTCCCGCCTGCTGCAGGTGCATACGAATACCCACTGCTGATCAAAAATCTGCTGCTATCCGGCAAACGGTATGAGCCACATCGCGAAATAGTCTATGGCGACAGTGTCCGCTACAACTACCTGACACTGAACGAACGTATCTGTAGGCTGGCAAATGCACTGACAGAAGCCGGCGTGGGTGCTGGCGATACTGTGGCGGTCATGGACTGGGACAGTCACCGCTATCTGGAAGCCTACTTCGCGGTACCAATGATCGGCGCCATTCTGCACCATGTGAATATCCGACTCAGCCCTGAACAGATTATCTACACCATGAATCATGCCGAGGACGACTTCGTTCTGGTGCACGATGATTTCCTGGCACTGGCGGAAGGAATAGCCCCTCACCTGACCACCGTCAGAAGCTGGATTCAGCTCTGTGATGACGGTCAGCCTGCCACCACCAGTCTTAACTGCGCTGGTGAGTACGAGACCCTGTTATCCAATGCTTCAGATCAGTATGATTTCCCGGACTTTGATGAAAACTCCATCGCCACAACGTTCTATACCACCGGTACTACAGGCAACCCGAAAGGCGTTTATTTCAGCCATCGTCAATTAGTGCTGCACACCATGAATATGGCATCCACGCTAGCTGCCTATGAAGGTCAGCCGCTGATGCGGTCTGACGACGTCTATATGCCAATGACGCCTATGTTCCACGTACATGCCTGGGGAGTACCTTACGTGGCAACGATGATGGGGGTTAAGCAGGTCTACCCGGGGCGCTACGAGCCAAACAAGATTGTTCGTCTCTACCGTGAGGAAGGCGTGACCTTCTCCCATGGGGTACCGGCAGTACTACAGATGATTCTGAACTGTGAAGAGACCGCTAAAACCGACCTGAGCGGCTGGAAGATGCTCACCGGGGGCAGTGCACCAACAACAGGTCTGGCAAAACAGATGTCCGATGCCGGCGTGGAATTCTTCACTGCTTACGGTATGTCCGAGACATGTCCTATTCTGACAATCGTTCATATGCACAAAGAGGATCGCAATCTGCCTCTTGAGCAACAGACTGCAGCCCGCACCCGGACCGGTGTACCGGTCAGTATGGTCGATCTGCGCATAGTGGATCCTGAAGGTAAAGAAGTTCCGAAGGACGGTGAGTCTGTCGGCGAGATTGTGGTCCGCGCGCCATGGCTGACCCAGGGCTACCGTAACGAACCGGAGAAAGGCGCTGAACTGTGGCAAGGCGGCTGGCTTCACACCGGCGATGTCGCCTGTATGGATGAACACAACAGTGTCCAGATCAAAGACCGTATAAAAGATGTGATAAAAACTGGCGGCGAATGGATTTCATCGCTGGAGCTTGAGAGCCTGATCAGCCAGCAGGGCCAGATCGCTGAAGTGGCGGTAGTGGGTGTACCCGATGAACGCTGGGACGAGCGCCCTTGCGCGCTGGTTGTACCTGCCGCAGGCGAAGAGATCAGCAAACAGGCGATCCAGCAGCACCTGCAACAGTATGTCGATCAGGGCCGTATCAATAAGTGGGCGATCCCGGAACAGATCGAAATCGTCACCGAAATTCCCAAAACCAGTGTCGGTAAGATCAACAAAAAACTGATCCGGACCCAGATTACCGGCTAACAGGCCTCCGTAACCAAAAAGGCGCATCCTGAGGTGCGCCTTTTTCGTTTCAGTGCCGATCAACCAACACAGTAGTATTTCAAAGGCGGGAAACCATTAAACTCCACTGAACTGTAGGTGGTGGTGTAGGCGCCGGTAGAGAACCAGTACAGCCGGTCGCCAATCTCCAGTGATAAAGGCAGCTCGTACTTATAATCCTCATACATGATATCCATACCATCGCAGGTCGGTCCGGCCAGCACCACTTCTTCAGTTTCGCCATCGCCATCACGCTCTGTGCACAGAGGATACTTAATTGCCTCCCCCAGAGTTTCGATCAGACCGTTAAACATTCCTGCATCGCTGTATACCCAGCGGTTCAGTGCGGTACTGGACTTACGGGAGATCAGCACCACTTCGCTGACAATCAAGCCACAGTCGCCCACCAGCGAACGTCCCGGCTCCAGGATAATCTCAGGTGGATTGTCGCCAAAGTCTTCCTGCAGAAAACGGATAATCTCCTCGCAATAAACCGAGAACTCATTGGCCTTGGTCAGATACTGGGCCGGAAAACCACCGCCCATATTGATCATGCGCAGATGGATCGCCTGCTCTTCACGAAGGCGGTCAAAAATTACTTTTACCTTGGCAATGGCAGCATCCCATACATCAATATGCCGCTGCTGAGATCCGACATGGAAAGAGATACCGTATGGCTCTAATCCCAGTTTTTTAGCCATAACAGCCAGCTCTACAGCCATTTCCGGGTTACAACCGAACTTCCGGGATAACGGCCAGTCAGCGCCTTCAGAGCCTTCTGTCAGTATCCGGATGTATACTTTTGATCCGGGTGCATATTCAGCGATATTGCGCAGATCGGCTTCCGAGTCGGTCGCAAACAGGCGTACGCCCTTATTGTAGAAGTACTCAATATCGGCGCGCTTTTTAATGGTGTTACCGTAGCTGATGCGCTCCGGCTCAACATTATGTTCCAGCACCTGATCAAGTTCATAAATCGATGCGATATCAAAACTGGAACCAAGTTCTGCCAGCAGTTTCAGAATCTCACGGGCAGGATTGGCCTTTACCGCATAGTAGATCGACGCAAAATCAAAACCCTGCTGTAACTGCTGATACTTCTCAGCAATCGTCGGCAGATCAATCAGCAGAAACGGCGTTTCATACTGATCGGCAGCGGCCTTCAGGCGCGCCCACTTAGGGTCGGAAATATGGTCAGGGAGTTTCATCGCTCTACTCTGGTATTACAAACGTCTGTTACTACCAACGCCTGTTACTGCAAAAAGGAAAGCAGCGGTAATGCTGTTTATCAAGCGGCGAAGTATAGAAGATCCCCCTGCGCTGTAAAGCAGTTTTTATCACGCAGGTCACAGGACTTAAAGTAACGGTCTGAAGGTCTAAACTGCGATGTCACGACCGTGGGATATAACTTTCTCAATTTCAGCGAACGACTTGGCTTCATACATCACATCAAAGCCCACCCGCAGCTTTCTTGAGATATCACTGGCGGAGATAATTCCCCGGATTCTGTGAATGCCCAGATCACTCTTGTCGAGCACCAGAAGATGCTGGTCGCCGGAGCTTTTCAGGGTAAGCATAATATCGCCGATTCGGGCGTGATCGACCTGTTCATAGGTCAGTGAACGCAGCGATTGTTTAACCGTCATTATATGTGCAACCAGAACTTCATCACGACGCACTCCATGGTGACTCATATGCTGCATGATCTGATTGCCGGAAATGTCGCGGGCAGTAATTACACCGATAAACCGCTGCGCAGCATTGGTGACAAACAGCATCCGCACATGCTGGCGCTTCATCCATTCCAGGGCATCATCCACCGGCATGGTTTCAGTCACGGTAACCGGTGCTACTCTGCTGAAATCCGTCATCACTTCCAGCGCTGAACTGCGCAGTGTAACCGGATCATTTGCGACCTCGGGTCTGAGCATATGATCAACATCGCAGTTTTCCTGCAAACGCAAAGGATAAAACTCCTGAAACATACAACCTCCGGCTACCGATCTGTAAGCTATCCGTTCACTATAGACCGGTTTACCGGAGTTGTTCAGAAAAACCACATCAATGTCATAACAGAACACCCGCACACCATCGCCGCAGCACTCATCTGTACAGGGGTGATTCTCGGTGTTCGGTTAACTGTATTATTTACCCAAAAAGGCTTCCGCGCTTCCGCCAGTGCTTCCGCACGGCTAATGCCGATATCTTTCAATGCAGCAGCATCCAGTTGCAGTAACTGTCTGCGGGTTCTGTAATTGCGCTGATAGCGCCTGATTCTTTGCTGTAATGATTCATAGACTGACTGTTTCATAACGATTCCTTCCTTTGACGGCTTCTTGCATAAAGAACTTCAGTTTATGGAACAGTCTGATACCATTACAGATCCAGCAAACAAAAAACAAAACCATTACAGATAAGCAATTACACGATCTGTACCGGAACCGGATCGTAAAACTGTACTGCTACAGAGATCTGTATAGGAAGAATAAGATGAAACTGTATGAGCAGGTAGCCAATCAGGTTAAAGAGCGTATCGATCTGGGCTATTACAAAACCGGCGATAAACTCCCCTCGGTCAGAGGATTGAGTCAGGAACACGGCGTCAGCATCTCTACTGTTCAGGAAGCCTACGGGTTGCTGATCGATGATGCCGTCGTCGAAGCCAGACCGAAATCCGGCTATTACGTTCTGCAACAGCAGCAACCTCCGGAGCTACCTGCAGTCAGCAGCCCCGCCCCCAAGCCTCTTGTGGTAGCACAATGGCAAAAGCTACAGCATATGATTGGTGAATATGGGCGTCAGGATCTGGTCAAGCTCAGCCTGGCACTGCCGGATATGGAGAGCCCGACCCTGCAGCCACTGACCCGCCTTATTTCACAGATAAGCCGGCAGGAAACCCAGCGCATCTTTAATTACGAATTCGCAACCGGCTCGGTCGAGCTTTGCCATCAGATTGCACGACTGGCGATCGATTCAGGCAGCCGGCTCAATCCTGACGAGATCATCATCACGTCAGGCTGTCAGGAAGCCCTGTCATGCAGCCTGCGAGCCGTAACAGAACCGGGTGATATAGTCGTAGTAGATTCCCCCAGCTTCTTCGGTTCGGTACAGGCCATCAAAATAAACGGGGTAAAGGCACTGGAGATTCCAACCCACCCGGAAACAGGCATCTCCCTTGATGCACTGGAGATGGCACTTGAACAATGGCCCATAAAAGCCTGCCTGCTGACACCCACCAACAATAACCCACTGGGCTACACCATGCCGGATGAGAACAAGATCCGGCTACTGGAACTGCTCAGCCACTATGACATACCGCTGATCGAAGACGATATCTATGGTGATCTGAGCTATCACCTGCCACGCCCCCGGACCATCCGCTCCTTCGACACCGAAGGCCGGGTAATGCTGTGCTCGTCGTTTTCCAAAACCCTGGTACCCGGTCTGCGGGTTGGATGGGTTGCCCCGGGGCGCTACTACGAACATGTGAAGATGACCAAGTATCTGACCAGTCTGAGCACCTCAACACTCAGTCAGCCGGTGGTCAGTGAATTCATTGCTCAGGGCTACTATGAGAAGCACCTGCGCCGGATGCGTAAAAACTACCTGCGCGACCGGGATACCATGATCGGCCTGTTGAAACGGTATCTGCCGGACGGCACCCGCATCAGTTACCCTCAGGGGGGCTATCTGCTCTGGGTTGAGCTGCCGGGACATGTCGATACCAATGAACTGAACACCCTGGCCAGAGCACAGGGTATCAGCATTGCACCGGGCACACTGTTTTCCGCTTCCGGCAAATATAAGAACTGTATGCGTATCTGCTGCGTTAACAGTGACAGTCCGGAAATCGAGCCAGCTATCGCCCGGCTGGGCGAGCTTTGCCACGAGCTTCTGGCAGGATCTCTGTTACCGGAATAACAGTCAGCCAACGGCAGTCAAACATGATCGATTGAAAAAACCACATACACAATCGGTATTTTTTGACTAAGCTAACTGTACGACTGAAAACGCCATGGCATGAGGCCATCGGCATGTTCAGCTGTTTATGTATCATCAAAATCTGAGGGGAATCGCTGTGGATGGATATAGTCTAGAATCCCGTGTGAAAAGTCTCGAGGTACTGACCTCACTGTTACTCGCAATCACCCAGAATATGCACAAGGATGCGCAAACACCATTAGATACTTTAAAAAGCCTGTTACATGCTCATCCGGATATACTCACGGAGGATCTGATCAACTACATGGAAGAGCTGGAAAGCACTGCTGAACTACTGCAACAACCGCAAAGGCCACATCTTAACTGAATTCCTGTCCGGAGCACTGTTCAGATCTGAACAGCGCTCCACTACTCTACTCTGATATATGTCGCCTGATATTTATTACCAGCGCTGTTCACGCCAGGCCTGCCGCCGGGTATTACTCAGAAAGCTCCACACCAGAAAACGGCTGACTTTATTACCCTGTGCCATTTTCACGGTTTCAATCCGTTTAGCCCCGGCCTGCTTCAGCGCCCGGGAAAGCGGCGACAGATTCTCTTTTTTAGATACCAGGGTACTGAACAGGTAACACTGCATTCCAACTTCCCGGCTCTGCTCAATCATACGCAGGATAAAGGCTCTTTCACCGCCATCACACCAGAGCTCATTACTCTGGCCACCGAAGTTAAGCCTGGTTTTATCGGCCGCTTTACCAAGATTGCGTAACTTTCGGGCCGTCCCGGCTGCTGCGTCCTCTGCAGAGGCATGAAACGGAGGATTACAGAGCGTAAAATCAAACTGTTCATCCGGCCGGATCATCTGTCGGAAAATATTATCGGCCTTCGTTTGCTGGCGGCACTCAACAGCTCCCTTAAGCGCAGGATTCCCCTGACAGATCAGATTCGCCATGTTGACCGCAACGGGATCAATATCAGCCCCGACAAACTGCCAGCCGTATTCCCGGTTACCAATAATGGGGTAAATACAGTTCGCGCCGACACCAATATCCAGGCCTTTTATCCGCCGCCCTCCCGGGATATCACCACCATTATCTTTCGCCAGTAGATCTGCCAGGTGGTGTATATAGTCGGCTCTTCCTGGTACTGGCGGACAAAGATAGCCATCAGGAATATCCCAGAAACGGATACCGTAACTGTCGGCCAGCAGCGCTTTATTCAGTGCCTTAACCGCTGCGGGGTTATGAAAATCCAGCGTTTGCCGACCATTACCCTGGTCAACAATAAAAGCAGCCAGCTCGGGCACTGCCTGAACAAGCTCAGGCAGATTGTAGCGATCCCGGTGTCGGTTACGGGGATGAAGCGAAGTGGTGTCAGACACAGAAACCTCAGATACATAGCAATACAGAACAGCCCGCTATTGTAGCAGCATCCGGCCTGACAGCAGCTACTTTATCAGCGGTAGCAACTGCCGGAACTGTGCTTTGGCAGAGTCAGCAGTCAGCTCCAGCAGACACATCTCAGTACTTGTCAGAACAGCTCCCAGCGATACCATTTTGTCGATACCCAGCTGTCGATTTGCCGCCGTCCGGGATGATACAGCATCGGTAATCAGCTCAACTTCATAGCCCTGCTGCAGCAGATCAGCCACTGACTGATAAACACAGACATGGGCCTCGATACCACACACCAACAGTTGTCGGCGATCAAGGGTCTGCAACTCTGAGAGAATCCCGTCGCTGCCACAACAGCTGAAGGTGGTCTTCGCCAGCGCAGTGTGCTCCGGCAACAATTCACTGACTTCGGGAATTGTCGGCCCCAGTCCCTGGGGGTTCTGCTCTATCAGAACAATTGGAATATCAAGCAGTTGCGCACCCTGAATACAGCGACGTACATTCGCTGTCACCGCTTCAGATTCATTCACAATACGGGCAAGTCTGCCCTGTACATCGATCACCAATAACGCTGTTGTTTCCGGCTGTAACATATACAATGCCTCTCTTCGGACAATGTTCCGTTGCTGAATGAGCTTTTAGGAATGGAGCTTTGATGAACACAGAATACCTTAAAGGCTTCCTGCTGACTGCATTGGGAGTACTGATACTCAGTTTCGATGCGCTGTTGATCAGGCTGATCGAAGTGCACTCGTTCAGTCTGTTATTCTGGCGGGGAGTGCTGCTGGCACTGATGGTCGCCCTCTGGTGCCGCTACCGTAATCCGGATAAAAAGCTATTCAGTCTGGACGGTGCGTTTATTCGTTCGGCTATTCTGTTCGCCATCAGTTCGATCTGTTTTGTGAATGCGATAAACCACACCTCGGTCGCCAATGTCCTGGTGATCATCAGTGCTCAGCCACTATTTGCCGCACTGATCGGTCGATTTACCATCGGCGAACGCCTGCCAGCCATCACCTGGATTGCCATTCTGATCAGCATGGCCGGTATCGGCTGGGTGATGAAAGATTCATGGTCCAGTCCGAATCTGACAGGAGATCTGCTGGCGCTGACTGCGGCGCTGGTACTATCCGGTAAATTCGTTAATGACCGGGCCGTTAAACACCGGGATATGACCCCCGCGCTGATTGCTGCAGGGATTATGATCGCAGTCGTGAGCCTGTTTAATGACAACCCTCTGGCACTGAACGGCAGCGACTGGGGCTGGATGCTGCTGTTATGTGTCGGTGTAATTCCGATCGCCTTCGTGCTTATCACCCTGGGCCCGACCCGGATTCCTGCTGCAGAAGTCGGCATGCTGATGCTGCTGGAAACCGCCTGCGGCCCATTACTGGTGTGGCTATTCATCAATGAAGCACCTTCAGTCGCCGCCCTGCAGGGCGGCGCTGTAGTGATCATTACTCTGTTCTTACATGGATGGATTCAGTGGCGCAGAACAACACGACGTTGACCGGATCACAGATCTGAACCATCGCTCCAGCGTTTGAGGATATGGCACTGACCCGCCAGTAGAACCGTCTGTTCTGTGGCACTGGTCAACTCCATGCGCACCGCATTTTTAGCAAAGGCCAGCTGTGCATCACTCAGTGCATACTGCTGAGTATCGGTATTCCTCACAACACCGACAGACTGCCGCTGACCATCACTGTCCACCAACCACAGCTGGTTGTCTCCCGGTAGCTCCTGCCAGCTTTGAGTCAGATGCGCAGTCAGCACCCAGCCGGACTGAGGATCATTATCCGCCTGATGGATCGCAGCGATAAGCCGGGAAGGCTGCCCTTCGCTCTCAAGCACTCCGACATAGCTGATAGGTACGTACTCTGACTGCGGTGAAGTCTGACTAAAGATCACAGCCACAACGAGAACTAAACAAAAAGAGAGACCGACACTGAGCATTCGCCACAGCCCTGCCCGCGCAACAGTACCGGATTCCGACGTCCCCCCACGCCAGCCCAGCCGCTGTTCAATGCTCTGCCATACCTCCGGTGCTGGTTGCAGCTCCGGGGTCTGATCATGCATCACCTGAAGCCGGGCTTCAGTATCCAGTAGTTGCTGCTCAAGCTCAGGTAACAACCGCAACAGCCGCTGCATCCGTCGCCTTACAAGCAAACTCATCTGACCACAGGCGTAACTGTTTACCAGCAAACGCTGCAGTGTCGGATCTCTATACCTCAGTGGGACAGACATTGCTGCATAAACTCCATACCCCGTCGTAACCATGACTTTACAGTCCCCAGCGGCCGCTCCAGCAACGCGACAATTTCTGCCTGTTGATAGCCATAGCAGTAACTCATTACCAGCGCCTGTCGCTGATCAGATTGCAGCTGCTGAAGGCAGTGCTCCATATTTTCAAAGGTACGCTGCCCTGCCATCGGCTCGCTGAAATAGCTGTCATCATCCACGGGCAGCTTGCGACTGCGACTACGCCGCCGCAGACTGTCCAGCGCAAGATTCCGGGCTATGGTATAAATCCAGGTGTAAGCGGCACTTTTGTCAGGGTTGTAGCGGTCAGCCTGATGCCAGACCCGCAGATAGGTTTCCTGAAGCAGATCCTCAGCACTGGCCCGGTCCTGTACCAGCTGTAACAGCACTGGCAGCAACTTCGCTGAGGTTTGCTGATAGAGCGCCTCAAAAGCTGAACGGTTTCCTACGGCAATACGAGCCATCAGTTGTTCATTGCTGTAATCCAAACACCCCTCCTGGCTGTTTATCAGCATGCTGATCCCGACGTCATCAGGCCGGGTTTTGAGAGAACGTGCCGCTGAACATAACCGGCACCTGAGTGACTATAACAGCCAGCCCCATCACTTCAACCAACTGCTCAACACCATGGCTCATCGTCATACTCGCAGTATCCAGCACTAATGGGCTAAGAGTCACAACCTGAATCTCACCGTCAGACATCCGTTGCAACAGGATATCGGCGTTCAGAGGCAGGCTATGCCCGCGAACCGACAGATTCAGACTTTGCTGCAGGCGCAGACTCTGACCCGCTTGCAGGGCATTCACTCTGGCGATATCGATCTGCGCACTGATCGCTGCAGTCTGATAACGCTGATCTTCGAACACCCAGTCTCTGAGTCGCTGATCACGGATACCGATGCCTGTACTGACACTACTGAGATCAATAATCAACTCAAGCTTTCCGGCATCCGATACCGCCCCACTGACCATGCTGAAGCGGGACTGTTCAGTCACCGTACGCTCATCTGTGAATATTTTAGTCGACAGGAAAGTCAGGTCTGCGCCCTCATTAAGGCTCCAGCCCGCCTGTGCGTTCATCGCTATCAGTCCACTCAGAGCAAGCCCATACATCAGCTTCATCGGTTACACCTCTTATCGGTTTTGATTGTGATTAAGAGTTATACGTCCGGGATTCCAGCGAGGATGCAAAGAAAATCATTTTTCAGAACACCAGATAAACATCCCCTTTTCAGTCGCTTTACGGTATCCTGCCTGCCCGCACATCCAGTGCCGTTTCTGAGGACCTTTCCACTCTATGTTGTTTTCCGATCTGGGCTTATCCGCCCCTATCCTGCAGGCGATATCCGATAAAGGATATGAAACGCCATCACCGATACAAGCCCAGGCGATCCCCGCGGTACTGAAGGGAGAGGATCTGATGGCTGCAGCCCAGACCGGCACCGGTAAAACCGCCGGTTTTACCCTGCCGATGCTGGAACGCCTGAGCAAAGGTGAGCGTCCTCGCAGCAACCATATCAGAGCACTGGTACTGGCTCCCACCCGGGAACTGGCGGCACAGGTCGGCGACAGTGTGAAGGCCTACAGCACACATCTCCCTCTGCGTTCTACCGTGGTATTTGGCGGGGTGAGTATCAATCCCCAGATGATGGCTTTACGTAAAGGTGTTGATATTCTGGTCGCAACACCTGGCCGCTTGCTGGATCTGTATAACCAGAACGCTCTGAAGTTCGGACAGCTGGAAATCCTGGTACTTGATGAAGCCGATCGAATGCTGGACATGGGCTTTATTCACGACATTAAGAGAGTCATCAGTCTGCTGCCTAAGCAACGCCAGAACCTGATGTTTTCAGCAACCTTTTCAGATCCTATCCGTAAGCTGGCCAAAGGTCTGGTGAACAATCCGACCGAAATATCCGTCAGCCCCCGCAACAGTACTGCCAAAACAGTTAAACAGTGGATCTGTCCGGTAGATAAAAAGCGCAAATCAGCGTTGTTCAGCGCACTACTGGAAGAGCATCAGTGGCATCAGGTTCTGGTTTTCACCCGAACCAAACGCGGCGCTAACCAGCTTTGCCGCCACCTGGAAAATGATGATGTCAGGGCTCTGGCAATTCACGGCAATAAGAGCCAGACTGCCCGGACTAAAGCCCTGAACAGCTTCAAAAGCGGCCGGGCTCAGGTTCTGGTGGCTACAGATATTGCCGCACGGGGTCTGGACATCGATCAACTCCCTCAGGTCGTTAACTTTGATCTGCCGAACGTTGCTGAAGATTATGTGCATCGGATTGGCCGTACCGGACGTGCAGGCGCACAGGGTGAGGCAATCTCTCTGGTCAGTGCAGATGAATTCGATCAACTGAGCTCGATCGAATCGTTGATTGGCCGTCTTCTGGATCGCGAAGAGGTACCGGGGTTCGAACCCGCTCACCAGTTACCAGAATCGGTCCTTAAGCCTAAGCGACGCCCCAAGAAACCCAAGCAAAAACCGGAACACCGGGACGGCCAGCGATCAGCTGAAAATAGCCGCGGGCACAAACCAGCAGGTAAGAATAAACGTCACCGCACATCTGATAAGGGTAATCAGCCGCAGAGCAGCGGGGCACGAAAACAGAACGGTCAGAAACCAGCAGCGTCTGAAAAACGCTCTGGTGCGCAGAAAGCTAAAGCAAAACCCGCTAACAGAACGTCACAGAAACCTTCTGAGCGCTCTACCCGATCCAATACAGCGAACCGAAGCTCGAAACCCACAGGTCGGAAAAACCCGGGCCTGACAGGTCGCAGAGCCTCACGTTAAACAGAGGAAACAGCATGGAACTGAATACTTTTATCGAGCAACTGGGCAGTAACAACAGCCTGGACTTCGAAGACACCATGGCCATCATTGAGGCGAATTACAGCTATACACCGGTTTCATTCAGCAACGGCGATCAGCACAATGAGGCTGGTACCAATGAAGGCTCCTGCAAAATTTTTGCTTTCGCTCAACTGAACCAGCTGTCCGTTGAACAGACCCTGGCCTGCTTCGGCCGCTTCTACCGTGACGATGTCCTGAAAAACCCGGAAGGCACTGACCACGGCAACATCCGTAACTTTATTAAGCATGGCTGGGAAGGCGTTCGTTTCGACATCCCCGCTTTGAGCACAAAATAAACAAAAAACGGTTGCAAAATAAAATTTAAGAAAAATTCTTATTTACCTGCCGCTATTTTGTGCCATAATAGTTTCCGTTGGATCGACATTCTTCACGGATGGAGATCACTGGCTTGTCAGGATGATGATGGCGAGATGGAGCAGTACAGCTGACGGGAAGAGGCTGATAATTCGCTGAGAAATTCAGGATGAAGCACTCTACGCAAGGAGCGATGGAGATCCAGATTACGGATAATAAGTCAGTTAAAAAAGAGCACGGGGGGGAACCATGTGCTCTTTTTTTCGTTTTAGCGCCCGGAACTACAACCACCCGCCTCAGAGCACAGAGCTGATCATCTTCAGCGCCAGCCCCAGCAGCAATACAGCAAACACCTTCTTCAGCACCGGCACTGGCAGTTTATGGGCAAGATTTGCACCCACCGGCGCCATCATAAAGCTCATTACTGAGATCAGGACAACGCCAGGCAGATAGATAAAACCGACCACGTACGGAATCTCAAGATCAACTGACAAGCCATTGACGATATAACCAATGGTACCGGCCACCGAGATCGGTAAACCGATCGCTGCTGATGTACCGATCGCTTTTTTCACATCAATATTGTGCCAGCTCAGATACGGCACTGTGAGAGTTCCACCGCCGATGGAGACCAGCGCGGAAATACTGCCTATAACCCCACCTGCGGCGAACAGACCGCCTCGTCCCGGCAGGGTACGGGAAGGTTTAGGCTTCTTATTAAGAAACATCTGCGATGAAGCATAAACAAGGAAACAGGCAAAGAAACTTGCCAGAAATACCGAACTAAGCATAGAAGCGACAAACGTTGCCAGAAAAGCTCCGACCACAATACCCGGCGCGATCATCCTCACAACATCCCAGATTACCCCGCCTTTACGGTTGTGCGCGCGCATACTCGACACCGAGGTCACCACAATCGACGCCATCGAGGTTCCCAGCGCGAGATGCACTACATTGTCTACCGGCATGCCCTGCCAGACAAACAGCGCAGTCAGTACAGGCACCATAACCAGACCACCACCGATACCCAACAGACCTGCCAGAAAGCCGACTACCGCTCCTAACAGAATAAATGCAACGATCAGTTCAATTGCCATATGCTTTGCCCATAAAAGAAAACCGCGACTATTGTCACGGTTTTCAGCAAGATCTCAAGCCCACTTTCGAGTGAGGCCAGCCGGTATATCAGGCTAACTTATCGTCGGCCACCTTATAATTCGGATCTTCAGTCCGGTTGATCTCAACCACACTACCCGCCTTTTCCAGCAACCGGATACACTCAGGGCTGAGGTGACGGATATGAATATCGATTCCGGCTTTCTGATAACGCTCCACCAGGGAGTCAATCGCCTCAATGCCGGAGTGATCCATTACCCGACAGTTTTCAAAATCGATAATCACTTCCTGCGGGTCATACTTCGGCGTGAAGTTGTCACGGAATGTCTGTACCGCGCCAAAGAACAACGGACCATGAGGTTTATAAACCTTCAGATAGCCATTGTTCTCCATACTGGTAGCAACATTCATGTGCTTCGCGTGCTTCCAGGCAAATACCAGCGCAGAAACAATAACGCCGACGATAACTGCAATCGCCAGATCAGTCAGCACTGTCACCACAGTCACAGTCACGACCACAATGGCATCGGAAGGTGGAATCTTGCGCATCAGATTAAGACTGGCCCACTCAAAGGTGCCGATTACCACGATGAACATAACACCCACCAACGCAGCAACCGGAATCATTTCAATCAGAGTTGAACCCACCAGGATAAAGAGCAGTAAAAACAACGCTGCAGAGATACCTGAAGCCCGCCCGGTACCGCCGGAACTGATGTTGATCATACTCTGGCCGATCATCGCACAACCACCCATACCACCGAAGAAACCGGTAACAACGTTAGCAACACCCTGACCTACGCACTCTTTGTTACCGCGACCACGGGTCTCAGTAATCTCATCGATCAAAGACAGTGTCAGCAGAGACTCAATCAGGCCGATAGCCGCCAGAATCAGCGCGTATGGCACAATGATACGCAGCGTTTCCAGATTGATATCAACCATTGGAATATGGAACTGCGGCAGGCCACCGGCCATAGTCGCATCCGGATTTCCGGTCATATCAGCCAGAACGTCCTGCACACTGCGCGCCGAATCGATATCCAGTCCAAGTACAATTGCGGTAACGGTAATGATCGCCACCAGCGTAGAAGGCACAGCTTTGGTCAGTTTTGGCAGAAAGTGGATGATAGCCATTGTCAGAGCCACCAGGCCTAACATAGTCATCAGTTGCTCGCCCTGCATCCAACCCAGTACGCCCTCAGAATCAGCGACCTGGAACTGCTTCATCTGCGCCAGGAAGATAACGATTGCCAGACCGTTCACAAAGCCCAGCATCACAGGGTGCGGCACCATCCGGATAAATTTACCCAACCGGAAAGCCCCGGCGAGTATCTGGAATATGCCCATGAGTACGACGGTGGCAAACAGATATTCCACACCGTGCTGAGCCACCAGACTGACCATTACCACAGCCAGGGCACCGGTTGCACCGGAAATCATCCCCGGACGACCACCAATGGTTGCAGTAATCAGACCGACCATGAAAGCCGCGTACAGGCCAACCAATGGTTCCACACCAGCAACAAAAGCGAATGCCACCGCTTCCGGTACCAGCGCCAGGGCCACTGTAAGACCGGACAGAATGTCCGCTTTCATGCTCTGCGAGCGTTTATAGATAAGGTCCAGCATAGGATCGGTTTCCCTGAGGTTTTTACGTGGGCGTAAAAAGTGCGCGAGTATACCATTGTGTGGCAGCGCACAACAGCCTGTCAGGGACGGATATGCATGAAGAGTTTGTGACGCAATTGAGCTAGATTCATGGTTGCCAGAGATCCGGCAAACTTTTCCAGCGCCGGAGAGACATGAGCGTGATAATGATTCTGTAACTGAGCCAGATCACGCCAGGCTGGCGGCAATTGGTGAAGATGTTTCAGCATACCGCCATCCGGATCTGATGCGATATACCGGACCGAACCGATACCGGAAAGTAACAAACGGGACAGACACATAGGACAGGGCTCTAGACTGACCAGCAAGGTCAGTTGTGCTGGCGGACAATCGATAGCGCCACTCTCCAGTTGATCAATTAACAGCATCTCGGCATGTCCGCGACTGTTATAGGTTGCCTTCTGTCCGCCTGAAAACACCTGATTCTCGGCCTGGGCGACCACATTCCCCTGCGGATCAATCAACACTGCAGCAATGCCATAACTCCCCTGCTCAAGTGCATCCAGTGCTAACCGGCAACAATACAGGGCCAGCTCATCATCCAGGTACTCAGGATCAGGCCTGAGTTGATCCAGCTCATTAATCAGATCATTGAAAGACTGAAGATCAGTCATACAGGCGATCTCCGGGCTGATCAGCAGCAGGCTCAAGTAAATTTAGCTGAACTGCCTGCTGCGGATTATGAGGGCGCAAGCGATAACCGACACCGATCAGCCGCACCGGCTTACTACCCCGCAACCAGGCTTCCTGACACAGATGCTGATACAACAGCAGTGGACACTCGGTTGCAGCCTGCTCAATTGTCGTCTGGGTAAAGTCATGAAACTTCAGTTTAACCACTGCACCGGCAATATCCCTTTGCTCCTGATGCCGTGTATAGCGCAGTTTTAACTCATCCAGCATCCCCGGCAACTGTTGCAAGCAACTGTCCAGATCGGGAAGATCACTGGAAAAGGTATGCTCCACACTGATCGACTTACGATCCCGACTGACTCTGACCGGGCGATCATCCTCCCCCCGGCTCAGTTCATAGAGGCGCTTACCAAACCGACCAAAACGATCCACCAGCCGGGCCATCGAGTGCTCACGCAGATCGGCACAGGTTTCAATGCCCATCCCCTGAAGCTTGCCTGCTGTTACCTTCCCCACGCCGAAAATTTTTGACACGGGTAACTGCAGCACAAACGCCTCAACCTCAGCAGGCGTCACAACAAATAAACCATCCGGTTTATTCCAGTCACTGGCTATCTTGGCAATAAATTTATTCGGCGCTACTCCCGCAGAAATAGTAATCCCTACAGTCTCTCTGACCCGTTGACGAATCTCCTCAGCGATCCGGGTTGCACTTCCACCATGCTGCTCGCAATTGCTGACATCAAGATACGCCTCGTCCAGCGACAGAGGCTCAATCAGATCGGTGTAATCCCGGTAGATAGCCATTATCTGCTCAGAAGCCTCCCGGTACTTCGTCATGTTGCCGGGCATAACCCGTAACTGAGGACAAAGCTTAAGTGCATGGGCAGTAGCCATCGCCGATCGGATACCGAACTCACGGGCCGGATAGTTACAGGTAGATATGACTCCCCGGCGATCAGACGCACCGCCGATTGCCAACGGTATATCACGTAATGAGGGATCATCCCGCATCTCAACTGCGGCAAAAAAACAATCGCAGTCACAATGGATAATCTTTCGGGTAGGAGAAACCTTCAAAGCACAGCACTCATAAACCACACCAGTT
>JAOXSA010000103.1 GCA_025800245.1 Amphritea sp.
ATCACTGTTTGTAACGCGCCAGTCATCGGCAAACCCACCGTAAAGCGCGGAAAAGTCGGGGGTGATCCCAAGCTCGGTCCCATCTGCGCGCTGCAGATCGTTCAGAGCATCCCCGTCGAAATTGCCCAGCAGGCCTTGCATATTTCCCGCGCGCAATTCGGAAACGGCAATATCTACATCGAGATAGCCATCACGGAAGTGAACGGTCAGTTCATCCCCTAGGATGCTGGAAAACCGGTAGGTTCCATTGCCAGTGATCAAAAAACCACCCGAGAGTTCGACGACCTGATAAGGCAGGACATCTACTGCTTTACCATCA
The DNA here is from genome assembly GCA_025800245.1 of Amphritea sp. Classification (GTDB taxonomy): domain Bacteria; phylum Pseudomonadota; class Gammaproteobacteria; order Pseudomonadales; family Balneatricaceae; genus Amphritea. The sequence goes on from JAOXSA010000103.1 coordinate 320, forward strand.
ATCCAAAGAAGATCGTCACGCTGCAAATCAATACTGATCCGGGCATTCCCGATTTGCGCCGCAAGCGCTGTGGTCTGCGTGGCCACCGAAGAGGTGCCAATTGCTGTATAGCGTGCCTGTACCTCAAAAGGGTGCGGCAAGGCATCATCAGTGGACCGCGCCAGAACAAATTCGCCAGTCATTCGGAAATCGTAAGTCGCCCCATCAAGGGTCGCGATACGGGGATCACCCCAGATAGTCGGCTCGGACTTGGCGTAAAAAAGCAGGCTCAAGCGCAGGTCGAACAGCGCTTCAAACCGGGGGTTCGCGTAATGGCCGTAGTAGTGATCAAAGACGTTCTGGTAGTCTTCGTCGCTCAGATTTTCAAAGGCCAAATACGGAAAAAACGCCCGGATAGGGATATCCGTATCCCCCAGCGTCAAGGGGATGATGTCCCTATCCGTGTCATCATCCAGAATGTCCGTTGTTGCAAACCCGTTTTCGATCTCTACGTGGCTACCACTTTCAGTGGTGGCGCTGACGATGTTCATGATGGCCGTTACCGTGGGTTCGGCAACACCGTCGGAAATCGTTGCAAAGCTTTCGATGTGGTCG
>JAOXSA010000105.1 GCA_025800245.1 Amphritea sp.
GCTATAGGCGCAATGCTGTTCACTTAAGGTTGATTCTATAAAAGCGGTTCGATTGGACCTGTAGCGAGGCACGCCCTCGTGCCGAAAAATCGTGTTAATCGGCACGAGGACGTGCCTCGCTACCCTAAAAAAGCGTAAAAAAATCCGATACTGAAAACAGTATCGGATTTTCTATCAAGCCTGAACTAAGCTCAAATGCTTAAGTGAACGGCATTACGCTATAGGCGGGCTTCTGGTCTGGTTATCATTAGCGGGTAATTCGCGCTGTTCCGCCCTGACGCAAAACTCTTACTCTTTCACCTGGCTGGAAGAAGCCCTGAGAACCGACCTCCTGAACAACGGAGATCACCTGACCGTTTTCCAGAGATACTGTCACTTCCTGTCCCTGTTTGCGGGTAGCGCTTTCCTCGATCTTCTGACCGGCAATACCACCAGCCACTGCACCCAGCACTGCGGCAATCTGACTACCCTTACCACCGCCGATCTCACTGCCTGCAATACCACCGACAATCGCACCGGCACCGGCCCCCAGAGGACTATCTGTACGCCCTTCAATCACAACCGGAGTAACAGTTTCAACCCAGCCAAACTCTACATTCTGGACCCGGCGGGCCTCTGACTGGGAATAGGTTTCACCCGTCAGCGATGAAGCACATCCCTGAAGTAACAATACAACTGCAACAAACAATGCCGAGGTAACTTTATACATGATCTTTTCCTGTTGGCAGGCCTGCCTGGCCTTTTTCAAACTATCGGGTCCGCAATTATCAGAGAATACAATCTCACTGGCAATCGCAAACAGTATAACCCAACCAAGCTTAACGGATTTTTAACAACAGCTGACAAATCAGTGACCAGAGCACTTCCCGGGCCTTTTGCTTCAGAGGCCTTTTCTGCCATTGCTCGTAGGTCACCTCCTGACAGCGTTCCATATCACTCAGTAACAATGCTTCGACATCACCGCATAGCCCCGGTTCCACCACTTCCAGATTCGCTTCGAGATTCCAGCGTAAATTCCAGTGATCCAGATTACAGGAACCCACCGAAATCCAGTTATCACAGATACCGATTTTGGTATGAAGAAACGACGGCTGATACTCGTAGATCCTGACACCGGCTTTCAATAAACGCCGGTAGTAACGCTTAGAAGCATAATAGATCCAGCGATGGTCGGTGCAGGGTCCGGCAACAATAATCCGAACATCCACACCGCGTTGAGCCGCCCGGCGCAGGCTGCGTCTGACCGAAAAAGATGGCAGAAAATAAGCAGTCGCCAGCCACACCCGTTGCTGAGCCTCCCGGACATGACGGACGAAACTGAGTTTAATATCCTGCTGCTGTAAACCCTTTACCACTGAAACCTTCGCTAACCCGGTTCCGGGATAGCCTCCTGCAACCGCATCGGGAAGAGAAAAACCGGGCTCATAGCGACACCACTGCCGGGTAAACATAGCCAGCAAATCATTCACCACCGGACCGGTTACCCGGACCATCACCTCATGCCAGGCAGCCTGCTCGGCATCACTTCGATCAACACCGTACTCATCACTGATACCGGTACCACCGATAAAAGCCTGCTGCTGATCCACCAGCAAAAGCTTGCGATGATCCCGGGCGAAGTTTTTCTGTAATTTCAGAATCCGCAGGCGATTGTAGCGGTGTAACTTTACCCCCGCACTGCGCAAGGCAGAGACATCACTGACACGCAGCCCTCTCGCACCGAAGTCATCCACCAGCCAGCACACCTCAACACCTCGCATCGCAGCGTCTGTCAGTGCGGAAATAAACTGATCAGCAATCATGCCAGAGCTGACCATATAGAATTCCAGCAACACGGATGAACGGGCACTCTCAATGGTCTGCAACATCGCAGGAAAGAACTGCTCACCATCGATCAGCAGTTCAACCTGATTATCACTTCGCCAGTGATAGCGCTCCTGCATTCATTCCTCCCGAACTACTTCCCGGTCAGTGCTGCCGGGCACCGTATAATCGTGCGTAGAGACCATCCTGCTGTAACAGCTGTTCATGGCCGCCCTCTTCAGCAACCTGACCGTCTTCAAACACGTAGACATGATCCGCCTGTTTCACCGCACTCAGACGGTGCGCCACAATAATGGTCGTCCGCCCTTCAAGAAACTCACCCAGATCATGCAACAGATGAAACTCGGTTTCGGCATCCAGCGCCGAAGTAGCCTCATCCAGAATCACCACCTTCGGATCTGACAATACCATTCTGGCAATTGCCAGACGCTGTCGCTGGCCACCGGACAACCTTACCCCCTGACGACCAACAACGGTCTCCAGCCCATCATCGAGCTGTTCAACAAAGTCCTTCAGCTGCGCGACCTGCAGCGCGTGCCAGAGCTGCTGATCTGAATATTCCCGGCCCAGCGTCATATTGCCCCGGACCGAATCATTGAACAGCGCCGGTTGCTGCAATACCGTGGCAACGTTTTCCCTGACCAGGTCGAGCCCGATGCGCTCAACCGGCACCCCATCAAACAACACCTTACCCTCGCTGGCCTGATAGAGTCCCAGCAGTACCTGCACCAGGGTCGACTTGCCGCCACCACTGGCTCCCACCAGCGCAATTTTCTGCCCGCCCTCAATTTTAAGACTCAACCCTTTCAGAACTTCCTGCCCGGGCACATAGCTGAAATGGATATCACGCAGTTCAATCTCAATACTGTTGTGTTGTTTAAACGGATTTTCCAGATGCGGATAGTCCGGCTCCTCTTCCAGATCAGCCAGACGATTGATTCTCTGCAGCGCCGCTTTCGCGCCATAGTAGGCGTACTGAATACCCAGCACCTCCTGCACCGGCCCCATCATGAACCATAGATAACCGAATACCGCCATCATCTGACCCAGTGACAGATCAGAGAACACCACCATCAGCATCGACAACGCCCGGAACAGGTCAAACCCCACCAGAAACACCATAAAGCTGAACCGGTTAGCAGCCTCGCTACGCCACTCAAACGCGGTCGCATGATCCCGCACCTCCCGTGCTGAACCAATCAGACCTTTCAGATAGTGCTTCTCGCGGCTGGCCGCCCGGATCTGATAGATCGCTTCCAGCACCTCAGTCAATGATCCCTGAAACACCTCATAGGCGCGATTTTCCCGTTTTTTCAATTCCTTGACGTGTTTACCGATCACCATGGTCAGGTACACCACCAGCGGATTCAGAAGCAGAATGAACAGCGCCAGTTGCCAGTGCATCCAGATCAGTACTACCGCGGTGCCACAGATGGTCAGTATGGCGATCAGAGCCTTACTGACCGAAGCCCCGACGAAGCGATCAACGGTATCGAGGTCGGTAATAAAATGAGAGCCTACTGCACCGCTACCCAGGGTCTCGTATTCAGCCATTGAGATACGTTTCAGGCGCTGCAATAAGCCTTCCCGGATACGGAAAATCACCTCTTTTGAAATAATTGAAAACTGCCGCCCCTGCCAGACGTTCAGACACAGCGCGATGCTTCGCAGTACCACCGTGACAAACAGTAACGCCATGATATAGAGCACCGGCCCGTGCCAGTGTTCAGGAAACAGTTGATTACACCAGGCTACCAGTTGTGCCGGCTGATCCAGCAACACCTCATCCACCAGCAGAGGCATCAGCAACGGCAGAGGCACACTGGCAACCGTCGCCAGCAGCGCGATAACATTTGCCTTGATCAGCCGGGGTTTGTACTCCCAGGCTACTCTGAGAATATAGCGCCAGTTGTAGTGTATTCTTTCCATAACCACTTAATGTCCAGACTAAAAACCAAGCTATCTTAATAACTTACATTTACGCTAGTAAGTCTCGTTTAGACCGCAGGGTTTAGCAATAACTCTGTCCGACAGGTACAAAAAAACCCGCACTCGGCGGGTTTTAGAAATTTCTGCGCTATCAGGCTTGCTGAAGCATTGAGAACAGCTGATCTTTCAACTGCAGACGCTTCAGCTTAAGCGTCTCTTCCGTTTGCGTGCATACAGGCTCTGTCAGAGTTTCCATCCGTTCAACCTGTTTGGTGACATCGTGATACTCATCAAACAGTTTGGCAAAACGGTTATTACTGATTTTCAGATCGTGAATGCGTTCACGGTGTTCAGGTAACTCATGGATCAGATCGTGATGCTCAATAGACATAGAGTGCAATCGCTCCTTTCAGCAGATTCCGTTAGATAAAAAACCTTTCAAAACCTTGTGGTTACTGGCTTTTCTGGTTAACTACAGTCTCTGCCTGTTTGCCTTACCGAACATTGATCCGCATCAGTTTTTTAACCGCTTTTTGAACCGCCCATGCAATTGGGTGACTGAGGAATTGCGCCGTTCTGTTGCTGCCACTCTTCCGGTGTATACAGATGCAGCGCCAGCGCGTGAATCGGGTTATTCATCAGTTCAGATACGGCGGCGTATACCATCTGATGCCGTGCGACCGGACGCTTACCAGCAAAGTCATCAGCCACAACTGCCAGCTTGAAATGACTGTCAGTCGCCGGGCCACTGTGCATGTGGCTCTCATTTTCACACACGTAGTGATGTACAGTCAGCGCTGCCCGCACCCGGTTTTCAATCTCTACCGCTATTGTCATGTTCTACCTACTTCTTATCCGCCTCTTCGGCGGCCAGCTTATTAAATTTTGAATGGATGCGGCGGGTAATCAGTGCCACCGCCACAATGACCAACGGCATAGAGATACCCAGCGCCAGACTCTTATCAATTTCGAGCCCCTGATCATACAGAACGCCGATAAAAATCTTCACCAAACCGATGGTGTAATAACTGATTGCCGCCACCGAAAGACCTTCCACGGTATGCTGCATCATCAGCTGAATTTTAGACCGACGATCCATGGAGCTGAGCAGCTCCTGGTTCTGTTCCTGAATCGACAGTTCGACCTGTGTACGCAGCATATCGCTGACCCGGTCAATTCGTCGTGACAGATCTTCCAGCCGATCGGCCACTGCACGACAGGTTTTAACCGCAGGGATCATCCGCCGGGTGATAAATTCATTCAGCGTCAGGTGTCCGGAAACCTCATCTTCCCGTAGCTCACTAAGACGGGCCAGTACCAGATCCTGATAAGCATTGGTGGCATTAAAGCGGAATGTCGAACGGGCCCGGTATGCCTCCACCTGTGCTGCCAGCTCTGTCAGTCGGCCCAGCAGCTCCTGCTCATCTTTACAGCCTTCACCATCAGCAGACAGGATTTGTGTCAGTTCAGCCAGTTGCTGATCCATACTCTGTAACTGCGGCGAGATCGAACGGGCCAGTGGCAAACCCAGCAACGTCATCAGACGGTAGGATTCAATCTCTAGCAGTCGCTGTACCAGTCGACCCTGCTGACTGTCACTAAGGTCCCGGTTATAGATCAGGAACCGGCCATAGCCGTCATCATGAATTCTGAACGAGGTCCAGACCTGGGCACAGCCCTGATTCGGCTGGCTGCCCACCAGACGCATATCATCGAAGTACTGTTTCACCTCAGGGATACTTGGCTCAGGATTTTCCCGGGCATCTTCAATAGACAGATGAAAGCCGGCTACCACCTGACCCGCAATCCCCTCCAACCAACCCGCAGGCAGATGGCTGATACCGGTTTCAGCAAAAGGATCAGTATGCTCACCGCCCAGCCAGATAAAGGTGTAGGAGACAAACTCCATATGTTTTTCACGACGCACCTGTAACTGGCCGAACTGCTGCTGAAAGCAGGGCTGGTCATATTCCGGAACATCACCACCGAGCAGTTCGCAAAGCTGCTGCAGATGTCCGAACTGGCTGCGCTTATCGGCTTCGTCGCACTGAACAGAAAGATGTGAAATTCGCGCCGGACTAGGAATGACCTGGAAAGGTCTTGAGTGCATCTCTTCATAGAGCGACTCACGCAACGGATGCATATCCAGTTGCTGCATATCTCTGGATTCAAGAGCTACCGAATTCATTATCTGATCCTTATTCATCCAGCGCAGCCATTAACAGCGGCTGCGGCGACAGATCCACAGCCATCACCTGCGGCGTAACTTCGAACCATGCCAGAAACAGCTCCAGGGTCCGGGGCTCTGGCCAGTGATCACCAAATTCATCCCAGGCCGCCAGTTCATTAGCAAAAATCGCCTCGAACTGCGTCGCCAGCTGTTGCTCTATATCCGCCTCGCTGGCAAACTCTTCGGTCAGATAGACACTGCCTTCCGCGCGATGCTCCTCAAGCGTCATAGGCTGATTCAGTTCATCCTGCTGTTGGTTAGCCCATTCAGCGAACGGCTCTTTTGGCAGTACAGCAAATGCGGAACGGTTAATCAGTTTCATAGAGGCAGATCCCAACTTCAGATACACTATTCACTTATGTTAAAGGCTTATATTAAGCACTCTGGCTTTGCATTATAACGTCCGCTTAAGGGAAGTGAATGAATATCCGCTGTCTGCCACACCTGAATACCCGGGAAGCCTGGCTGGCGTTCTGCCAGCGTGAGGTACCCTACTGCTTCATTGAGCAGCCGGAGTGTCTGGTGGATTTTCAGACCACCTATCTGATGATTACCCTGCTGGATGGTAATACCCGTGATGGTAAGCAGGCCACTAAATACAGTCTGGGATCACGCAGTTCGCTGGAACCCGCCTGGCACTTTATCAAAGCCTGCAGTTTCGATCTGGAGCTGATGATCGACGGCCTGAATCAGGTTAACTTCGACAGCAACGTCCGGGATAACTCATTCCTGAAAGCCCATACCGATCTCACCGTACGCAAATTCTTTTCTAAAGAGCGTTCAATCATCTCCCCTTCGCATCTGGGTAGACTGATGCCTCTGCGCCAGGCACCTTCACACTGGGATCTTTACAGCGCCTGTGCACTGCTGGCGAATAATCAGTTTCGGGAGCTGCGTTCAGAGCAACTGGCTCTGCCGGGCAATGATGAGTTTATGGTGGAATTTAAAGGTATTCCTGCACCTGAAGTCCAGCAGATGCTGAACAGCATGATCTCGTCACCTGATCGCTGGCAGGCTTTGCCCCATCCCAACGACAGCCGCAGAGTAATCTTAAGGCAGGATCAGGCACCTCTGTGCAGCTTCGAACCGGTTTACCAGCCCCCTGAACCCAAAATGGCCCAACGGGTTCCCCGCTGGGCCATCTGAGCAACAGTCTTAACGACTAACTGCTGAAAGCTGCAGATCAGGCCGGTAGCAGATCCTCAGCATCCTCGGCGGAAACGCCATCCTCATCTCCGGTCTCTTTCATCAGACGATAAGGGTTATCCGAGTTCAGCAGCGCTTTACCGTTCGGTGTTGGGAACTCAACATCGATATCCACAATACGGCCATCACGACAGACGTTGATGATGGTATCCATGGTAGTCGCCATCAGTGAGTACTTATCGTCCGGCGCGGCGATCAGCGTCTGCAGACCCAGATCACTCATAAAGCCCAGAGAGGTTACAGTGTTCTCAGCATCCAGTTTGTTGAACGCTTCGTCGAATACCGACAGGCTGATACCGCCCTGAATCACACCATCAGTGGTATCACGCAGACGATAGGTAGCGCCCATCGCT
>JAOXSA010000109.1 GCA_025800245.1 Amphritea sp.
ATTCATATCTACTCATGCTATTTACTCCATTCGATTTCGGCAAAAAACGAACGTTGTATTTAGCATGAGCACTCTTCAGGCATAGCCTCGAGTAAACGATCACCACCTCCATAGGAGGTGGTTTTAGGCTGACAATAAAAATGGGCCGCAAGCGGCCCGTTCTGTTGTTATTAATTTTTCAGCAGCAGTACTGAGCAACCGGCCCGTTCTGCCACACGTGCTGAGACGGAACCCAGCAGAAATTCGTCCACTCTGGAGCGATGATGAGCAGACATCACCACCAGATCGATATCACGCTTTTTGACGTAGCGAATGATCGATTCTGCCGGTGAGCCCTCATACACTTTCAGGACCGGCTCAATCTCTGGCGGCAGCTCCTGACGGACAAACTCTTTAAACTTGCGGGCGGTTTCAGTCAGGGCTTTCTGATGCTCTCTTTCACTGAAATAAGACGCCACCAGCGAACTGGCACTGAAGCCGGGTACCACCGCAATCATATGCAGCTCGGCATCGTTATCGCGCACTTCACGCAGCGCCAGTTGCAATGCCTGATGGATAAAATCAGGCTCACTCAGATCAACCGGCACCAGTACTTTGTTAAACATTTTCCGTTCCTCCGGAATACCCGGCCGCAACGCAGCCGGGGTGTATTACTCAGGCTGAGGGTACAGCCGCAGCATCCTGCTGCAGCTCCTGTTTACGGCGGTTGCGCTGCAGCGATACCAACAGAATCAGCAGCACCAGTGCCGGCACATAGATCAGTTGCTTCGGCGGTTGCGCTTGTGGCGCTTCAATACCGGTGACAACCTGATCAAACGCCAGACCTGCATGTTCTGCCGGACTGTCGAATGCAACATAGTCGACGATAGTTTTGCCATTACTGTTCAGCAATTCAATACCGGTACCGGCCACCTTGTCCGCTCCGTTGTCCCCTTCGCCCAATACCAGATTGGCCACAAAGGAGCGGGCATTGCCGACATCATCTTCACCATCGATCCAGAAACGCAGTTCGGTTCCCGGCTCCAGGTCATCTGCAACCTGCACCAGTTGTGCCGGTGCGATCTGCTGATAGGGCTCCACAATACGGTCCATCCAGAATCCCGGACGGAACAGAGAGAACGCGATCAGCAGCAACAGCAGGGTTTCATACCAGCGGTTTCTGGCAAAGAAGAAGCCCTGGGTTGCAGCGGTGAAGATCAACATCGCCACGGTGGCAACAATGAATACCTGAATCCCTTCCAGCCAGCTGACATCGATCAGCAGCAGGTCGGTATTGAAGATAAACAGGAATGGCAGCGCCGCGGTTCGCAGACTGTAGCTGAAAGCAACAAAACCGGTCCGGATAGGATCACCACCGGATACCGCTGCTGCAGCGAACGACGCCAGCCCTACAGGCGGGGTTACATCCGCCATAATGCCAAAGTAAAAAACGAACAGATGCACCGCGATCAGCGGTACGATCAGTCCAGCCTCCTGGCCCAGTGAGATCACCACCGGTGCCAGCAGAGAGGAGACCACGATATAGTTCGCGGTCGTCGGGAGTCCCATCCCGAGAATCAGACTGAGTACTGCAGTCAGAATCAGCATCAGCAGCAGGTTGCCCATGGACAACACTTCTACCAGATCAGCCAGAACTGAACCTACCCCAGTCTGAGAAACTGCGCCCACGATAATACCGGCGGTCGCTGTGGCGATACCGATACCGATCATGTTGCGGGCACCGGCAATCAGGCCATCCACCAGTTCGTTGGCGCCCTGACGCAGACGTTTAGCAATATTAGATTCACCACGGAAATACGCGATCAGAGGTCGCTGAGTTACCAGGATGAAGATCATCAGCACTGTCGCCCAGAATGCCGACAGGCCCGGTGACAGACGTTCAACCATCAGACACCACACCAGCACCACCACCGGTAGCAGGAAGTGCAGACCGGATTTAACAGTCGGGCCAACTTCCGGCAGCTCCACCATCGGGGAGTTCGGATCATCCAGCTTCAGATCCGGTACCTTAGCGGCAAAACGGATCAGGTACAGATAAGCCGCACCCAGCAGTACAGAGATAATCAGTCCTGCCATTTCACCAAAAGTCGGTTTGATCCAGCCAATGCCGTAGTAAACGATGGCCGCGATCGCCGCCGTCACCAGGAAGCCACTGAGGATACCGATCAGGCGCAGTTGCCAGCTCTTCACCTCAATGCGACGTGGCAGGCCCTGCATGTTCTGCTTCAGCGCTTCCAGATGCACGATATAGATCAGTGCCAGATAGGAGATCAGCGCCGGCAGGAAGGCATGGGTGATTACCTCAACGTAAGAGATACCGACATACTCCACCATCAGGAAAGCCGCAGCCCCCATCACCGGAGGCATGATCTGACCGTTCACGGAGGAAGCTACTTCCACCGCACCGGCTTTCTCAGAGGTAAAGCCCACCCGTTTCATCATCGGGATGGTAAAGGTACCGGTGGTCACTACGTTGGCGATCGAAGAACCAGAGATCAGGCCGGTCAGACCGGACGATACCACCGCCGCTTTCGCCGGACCGCCACGCATATGACCCAGCAGCGAGAATGCCACCTGAATGAAATAGTTACCGGCACCGGCTTTATCCAGCAGCGCACCGAACAGTACAAACAGGAATACGAAGTTAGACGACACCCCCAGAGCGATACCAAACACACCCTCAGTGGTCAGCCACTGATGGTTAACCAGCTCTTCAAGGGTAACGCCTTTGTGCGCGATGATATCCGGCATGTAAGGGCCGGCCAGCGAGTAGCTCAGGAACACAATCGCCACAATCATCAACGGTGGCCCCAGGGTACGGCGGGCCGCTTCCAGCAGCAGGATCAGACCGATCACAGACGCGACCAGGTCCTGGGTATTTGGCAGACCCGGACGAGTAGTCAGTTGCTCGTAGAAAATATAGATATAGGATGCGCAGTAAGCCCCCATCAGACAGAGCACGATGTCTGTCAGCGGAATATGGTGACGGGGTGAACGCGCCAGTGCCGGATACGCAGTGAAGGCAAGGAAAGTCGCAAAACCAAGGTGAATCGCGCGAACTTCCGTATCATTAAAAATGCCGAAACTGCCGATCAACGGCCAGTCGTAAAACGGCAGAGGTGATGCGATCCATAGCTGAAACAGTGACCAGAACAGCGCTGCCGCCAGCAGAATTTTACCCTGCAGGCCTTCCGGAATACGGGCGCCGGTATCGTTGGCGGCCACCATTTCCTGAAGCTCTTGCTCCTCAGCATTCATCTGAGTGCTATGCAGATTCGTCATATCAGCTCCAAAACCAGAATGAAAAAAGAGCGCTCCAGCTCAATCACAGGGTCACACACAACCCCTTGGTGCGGACTGAGCGGAGTGCTCCGGAGTGAGGGGATAAGCTCCCCTCATGCGAGAGACCGTCTGTAAGACTTACATCCAGCCTTTTTCTTTGTAGTAGCGCACCGCACCATCATGCAGAGGTGCAGACAGGCCACCAGAGATCATCTGTTTTGGCTCCAGGTTAGCGAACGCAGGGTGCAGACGCTTGAAGCGATCAAAGTTGTCGAATACCGCTTTAACAACCTGGTAAACAGTTTCGTCATCAACCTTGGCAGAAGTTACCATGGTTGCAGCGTTACCGAAGGTTGCTACGTCAGCATCGGTACCTTTGTACATGCCGCCTGGAATAGTTGCATCGGCGTAGAAATCGTTCTCAGCGATCAGCTTATTGATTACGTCACCGGTTACCGGAATCACTTTAGAGTCGCAGGAAGTAGTCGCTTCCTTGATCGCACCGGATGGGTGACCTACCGCGTAGATCATCGCATCGATCTTGTTATCACACAGCGCCTGAGCCTGCTCAGATGCTTTCAGCTCAGCAGCCAGTTTGAAGGTGTCCTTAGTCCAGCCCTTCTCTTCCATGATCACTTCCATGGTACCGCGGGTACCGGAACCCGGGTTGGTCAGGTTAACACGCTTACCTTCCAGGTCGTCGAAGTGAGCGATACCGGAATCAGCACGGGCAACCAGAGTGAAAGGCTCGTTGTGTACAGCGAAGATTGCGCGCAGATCTTCAAACTTACCCTGAGATACGAATGTATCGTGCTTAGAACCATTCAGAGCGTGATACTGCCAGTCAGACTGGGCCATACCCATGTCCTGCTGACCCTGACGAACCGCATTGATGTTCGCTACAGAACCACCGGTGGATGGTGCAGTACATTTGATACCGTGATCGTCAGTCTGACGGTTTACCAGACGGCAGATGGACTGACCAACGACGTAGTAAACACCGGTCTGACCACCAGTACCGATGGTTACGAAAGTCTGATCAGCAGCAGAGGCTGTAGCAGCACCGAAAGAGGCCGCCAGACCAACAGCGGAAGACAGCAGCGTTGTAGCAAGTTTATTCTTCAGAGACATGAGTAATCCTTATTATCGTTATTCACCGCTAAGCGGCGTTGGCGAAAATTTCGCAGCGGTGCGGGTAATGTACCGGCACCGCTGCGGCTTTCTGAGCTGCAGTGCGGGGGGACACATCCCACGCTGCAGATACGCCTTTTCAGGAGACCGGTTGAAGATAGAGGAAACAACCCGCCCGCCAGACCGCCATCCGTGCCAATAAAACCTCCTGCCGCGCCATTTGTTCGGTTTTTACTCTGAATCCCCGTACATAAGGAGGCAAAACAGGGCCCTGCCGCGCTATGATAGGCAGCATATCTGTGCAAAGGCGGTGTTATGAATCTGATCTACAAGCTCAACCAGTTGCGCCTGCAAAAGCCCCTGGGGATCCGTCTGCTGGCTGCAATTCTTCTGTGCAGTTCGGCCATCACCCTGATCGCCACCGGTACCCAATTATGGCTGGACTACCGTTATGAACTGTCCGCCATTGATGAGCGATTGCGTCAGATTGAAGCCAGCTCCCTGAACAGTCTGTCCAACAGCCTGTGGGAGATCAGCCCGGCTCAGGTTCAGGTGCAACTCAATGGCCTGCTACAACTGCCGGATGTCAGATTCCTGGAGATTACTTCCCAGTATGGCGATCACTATCTCGCCGGCAACCGGCCAGAAAAAGGCCCCATCGTTGAACGCAATTACAACCTTGAACACCTCAGCAGTGACGGTAACCGCTTCGAAGTGGGCCAGTTGACCCTGGTGATCAGTCTCGATGAGGTGTACCGCCGTCTGGCCGATAAGGTGCTTGTCATTCTGACCTCCCAGGGCATTAAAACGTTTCTGGTATCGATCTTTATCCTGACCATATTCCACCGCCTGGTGACCCAGCATCTGGGCACCATGGCCGACTACGCCCGCCGCTTAAGACTGGACCATCTTGACCTGCCGCTGGTTCTGAAGCGCAAACAGCGCCATGCCGATGATGAGATCAGTCAGGTAGTGACCGCCATGAACAGCATGCGAGAGTCGATGCTGCGGGATATCAGCAAACGGCAGCAGGCTGAAGAGTCGCTGGCCCGACTTAATGCCGAGCTGGAACAGCGGGTCGCCGAACGCACCCGCCAGCTGGAAGAGCGAAATCAGGAACTGCACGAGACACTGGAAACGCTGCAAACGACACAGAAACAGCTGGTCGAATCGAAAAAGCTGGCGGCACTGGGGGGATTAGTTGCCGGAGTTGCCCATGAGATTAATACGCCCATAGGCATCGGCTTTACTGCTGCCTCCTATCTGTCAGATCAGGCCCGCGAACAGCTGAACCGGAATCCGGATGACCCGATGGCCCTGACTGCCAGCGAAAGCGGTGAGCTGATCTGCCAGAATCTGGAACGTGCCGCCCAGCTGATCAGTGCTTTCAAGCAGGTCTCCGTTGACCAATCCAGCGAACAGCGCCGGCCGTTCGATCTGATCCGCTATCTGAATGAGATCCTGATCTCCCTGAAACCGCGCCTGAAGCGCTGTAATCCTGCGATTGAGATCAGCGGTCCTGATCACCTGATGCTGGACAGCTATCCGGGCAGCTATTACCAGATCTTTACCAATCTGATTCTGAACTCGCTGTTACACGGCTTTGAAAACCGCCCGGGAGGCAATATCAGTATCGCTGTTCAGCTTCAGGGAGATAACGCGATTATCGACTATAAAGACAGCGGCATGGGCGTACCCGAGGACTGGCATGAAAAGCTGTTTGAGCCCTTTGTCACCAGCAAACGCAGCCAGGGGTGCAGCGGCTTAGGGATGCATATCGCCTATAATCTGGTGAATCAGTTACTGCAGGGCCATATTGAATCGCTACCGGCAGATAGCGGTGCGCATTTTCGCCTGACACTGCCGCTGACGCTACAGGAGTGAACAGTTACTTACTGTAGCAAGCCTGCTTCACGGTAATAGCGTTCAGCCCCCGGATGCAGCGGGGCAGCCATTGTGCCATTTACCAGATCAGTTTTAACCAAACCGGTAAAGGCCGGATGCATGGCACGGAACAGATCAAACTGACTAAACAGTGTTTTCACCAGAGCATATGCAACTTCATCAGGCAGATCAGCCCGGCTGAACAAAACAGCGCTGACACCCGCTGTTGTTATATCCTGCTCCAGCGGTGTATAGAGCATGCTTGAAATAATACTGGATTGATAAAAAGGATTGCGCTGCTTCAGGCTGCTGATATCTATCGGGCTGAGGCTCAGCAGACGACTATCGCAATCCCGCAGAGCTTCCTTCACTGCGCCACTGGGATGCCCTACAACATAAAAGGTTACATCGATCTGGTTCGTGCAAAGAGCATCAGCTTGTTGTGCTGGCGCCAGGTGATGGATTTCAGCAAAATCATCCCACTGCCAGCCACGGGCAGCCATCAGTAACTTGAAGGTGACTTCCTGACTACTGTTTTTCCGACCAATATTGATCCGCTTACCACGAAGATCATCCAGCGTCTGAACACCACTATCCCGGCGACTTACTATAGAGATGTACTCAGGAAACAGCTTGAACAATGTTCGCAGCTCTGTTCCCGGTACAGTCTGGGGCTGAATGACTGCATCATGTAGCTGCCCCGCCTCTGCTATTCCTAAATCCAGATCCCCTTCGCTAACCCGCTCCAGATTCGCTACTGATCCCGGTGAAGTATTCACCACACAGCGAATACCGTGCTCCTGCCGGGTCAGGTTAACCAGACGGCAAAGCGCGCCACCGGTGGGGTAATACAGCCCGGTTTCACCACCGGTACCTAAGGAGACAATACGATTTTCGCTGGCCAGTGATGCGCCGCTCAGACCGAGCAGGCAGAGGCTACAGACAATGTGCTTGAACCATCTTTTCATTATTATGTGCAGGCATTACAGCGTCTTGGAAAGCACAAGAGTAACAGAAACTTGCAGATCAGGCATAGCCGTTAAACCAGTATGTAAGTGAACCTGAATACAAGGCAATCTGTGCTCAGTCATATAAGTCAGGCAAAAAAAATCCGGTACTGTCAGCAGCACCGGATTTTCTGTTCAGACGGTTAAGATCAGACTTTAAAGCGCCCAACCTGCTCCTGCATGCCCTCAGACAGGCTGTGCAGTTTCTTCGAACGATTCATGCGGAAATCCGCTTCGTCCGACATCTGATCAGCGATCATACGGATCTGAGTGGTATTATCCGCAATACCGGCATTCACCGCACTCTGTTCCTCTGTCGCGGTAGCAATCTGAGCCGACATATCGCGGATGTTATTCACCGAGTCGGTAATCTGAATCAGCTGGTCATAGGCATGATTCGCTTCATCCACAGAGTGCTGCGCCATCTTCTCACTGCGCTGCATAATCGCTACGGCTTCCTGAGTAGTATCCTGCAGAGTGGAAATCATGTTTCGGATATCATCGGTAGACACCGTAGTCTTCTGCGACAGGCTACGCACTTCATCAGCAACCACCGCAAATCCACGACCGTTATCACCGGCACGGGCCGCCTCAATCGCGGCGTTCAGCGCCAGCAGGTTGGTCTGCTCAGCAATACCCTGAATAGTCCCCAGAATCGAATTGATCTGCTGCGAGTGCTCACTCAGACGGACAATGATTTCCGAAGCCGTCGCCACTTCGCTGGCCAGACCGCCAATGGAGTCACGGGCACTCATGACGACTGCCTGTCCCTGCTCGCTGAACTCAGCACTTTCACTGGCCGCATGGGAGGTACGCTCGGCATTACCGGCAATCTCCTGAGTTGCGGCAGACATCTGTTCAACAGAGGTCGCCACCAGGGTGATCTGATCCAGCTGATGCTTCACTTCGCTCAATGAAGTGTTAGCGCTATCAGCCGCGGCCACAGCACTGACTTTCAATTCACCGGATAAGCCGACTACCTGCTGAATAATGGTCTGCAGCTTCTCCATAAAGTGGTTGAAGGCCCGGGATAGCTCACCCACCTCATCGTTGGACTGTACCGGCAGACGGGTAGTCAGATCACCTTCACCATCAGCAATGTTCTTCAGTACATCCACAACACTATCGATCGGCCGGGTAATCAGACGGGCAAACATCGCACCGATACCGACAAACACCGCACTGAGCACTACCGCGATAATCAGAGACATCCAGGCAACGCTGTTAGCAGAAGCATACACCTCGCTCTCCGGTACCAGCGCAATGAAACGCCAGCCCAGGCTAGGCGACTGAACCACGTTAGCCAGATAGCTCTCGCCGTTACGCTCTACTTCAATCAGACCAGACTGGTTACCGGACAGTGCTTTAAACAGCGCAGTATCCAGCTCACCAACCTTCTTGAAGTTATGCTCTTCCAGCAACGGATCCACCAGCACGGTACCATTATCTTCTACCAGAACAACATGGCCTGCCTCACCGATCCGGATCGACTGTACGATCTCGGTCAGCTGTTTCACTGACACGTCCATGGCCTGAACGCCGATCACTTTGCCGCTGTTGTCTGTGACCGCTTTCACCGTACCCACATAGGTAGCGTCATCACCAGCCCAGTAATAAGCACCGGTCCGGGCAACCTTACCCGGATTGGCCATCGCGGTTTTGTACCATGGACGACCGCGGGGATCATAAGGATCTTTCATCGGTACATCGGGCCACGCCACGTAACCACCGTCTTCACGACCACCGTATACATACGCCAGCCCGGGGTGGGTCTGTCCGAAGCTCTCGTACAGATTAAACAGCTCGGTCTCTTTACCACCCACCTGTTTATGGCCGCTGAAGCTGCCCGGTCCGTTCACGAAGTTCGACAGTTTGAAACTGTTATCCTTCACCAGTGGGTTTTCAGCCAGGTAGGAAACGTTCTCTTCAATCCCTTTAAAGAAGATCGTAAAGGCGTTGTCGATTTGAGTAATCTCGCTGATACTGCTGGCTTCAAAATGTTCCAGCGCCACCGCCCGCTTCTGATAAATCGAAAAAGAGGAGACAAACAGAATTGGCACAATCACCGAGATGGCAATTACCGCCAGGAGTTTAGTGCGTATTTTCATAGAACTGCCCGTGTCATTTGGCCGTTTATTTTTCCCTTTAATGATCAGCCGGTAAATCCATGATGTATGACTGATACTTTGGTCGGATAGTCCCATGGATTCCGCCCTATTGCTTGTGCTTAACACCTCATTTTGGGGGCATTAAACGACACCGGAAATTCAGCCACAGCAAAGTGACCTGAAAGCGACAGGTTACTGTCTCAGGCCGTCAGAAAGCGACTAAACCCACACACTAAAGAGTGTTATCTTCAGTCCAGTGAAAAATACAGACAATAAAAAAGCCTGCCGGAATTCGGGCAGGCTTATAGTTATTCAGCGATCCCAACCACATACCTCAGCTCATAGAGGCCTTGTTTACCGGTCCTCTGTCAGATCGGACTGGTCCGGAAATAGCATTGCTTTCAATGCACCATCATCCACTGCATTTACAGGTGTGGGCAGATCAAGCAGAACTCCGGTAGCGCCCGTAATTTTACCCATGTTGTCGTTCATCTCCGTAGTAAGGTAGGTATCCTCTTCACCACCTGAATCAATAAAAAACGACAGACTGAGACCGCCGTGATAATCATTTGGACCTGCTTGCCCAGGACCAGTCCGATAAAGATCAGAGCCTTGCTTATCAAGGAAAACAGAGAAACCATTATGCGCAGAAGCGCCTGTAGAAAAGCCTCCTTTGGGTAAATAACTATCATCCCCGGCATCATCGGTAAATGCGGCGACCGAAAGATCCCAGGCAGCACCGTTAGCAGCCCCCATTGAGCTTTGATAGTGATCGTCCCCGCCTTCATCCCAGAAGGAACCTAATGCCGAGTGCGCTGAAAAACCCTGAGCATAACGTGAACCTTCATAGCGATCTGAGCTTTCCCCCAAATCGATCAGCATCCCCCAGCCAAAATAGTAACCGCCCCCCTGAGAGAAATTACCTCCTTCGTAAAGGTCTGATCCTCCTTCATCAAACAGTACGGCAATCCCCCCCGAAGCCAGATATCTGAACCCGACGGATGTTCCCTGCGACAATGCCTTGTAGATGCCCACACTGCTATAACTCGAATTATCGAGTCCCAACGCCGCATACTCATCATCACCTCCTTGTGAAATCAAACCAGCGAATGAGCCAGGGCCTGCGAATCCCTGCGCCATTGAGCCTGCTGAGAAGCGATCATCGCCATGCCAATCCAGAAGAGCGGCAAAGCTTTGTCCCAGGGCACTCCCCTGGGTGTAGCGCTTACCGCGATATACATCGTCCCCCTGCAGATCAACCAGTAACCCGGCACCCAGCAAAGCGCTTCCCTGTACAAAACTCTTATTACCTGTGTAGCGGTCATTCCCTTCCTTATCGAATAACAACCCCACTCCCATAAAGCCTGAGCCCTGAGATACGATGGCATTTGACTGATAGCGGTCATCACCAGCCAGATCAATCAACAAGCCAGAGTGCTGCCCCGGCATTCCCGAACCGGCAGCATTGCGATACAGATCATTGCCCCCCAGATCGATCACTACCGGAAAGTCGGCAACATACACATTGTCCGCGCTGCCTCCGATCACAATACCCTTATCTGAATACCAGAGAACACTGCCCCTGACCCCTTCAATCTTCTGAGTGGATTCAAGCTGCTGCTCTGCAAATTTCAGATCACTTTCAAGCTGAGCCAGATAGTCAGGTCTGACTGCATAACAGAGCACCTCAATCGCAGCCAGAAAAGCACTCCGGTCTACTTTTGGCAGTATTTGAATAGCTTTGGCATGTGCAGCCCAACGCTCCTGATCCAGATCTGTAAAGAGATAGAAGTTAACTGCAAACTCTTCCGCCATACCTGGCAGAAACGCTATCAAATGCTCTCGTTCCGCAGCATTTAATGAAGATAGCGCCTTACCAACCATCGCCTCAGACTGAGCAATAATTGCAGACAGATAACGTCCGTGCTCTTCTATTGAAGCTCCCTTTTCCGGCATTTCCGGAATCAGCGTCTGAAACTCTGCTGAAAACTCTGGCTGATCCATATTCTGTCGGGCAACGGCAATCAAATCGTGCAGATCAGGTGCCTTATAGCGGGCTGAATCAATTGCACGTAAAGCACCGCCCAGATTCCGGGTCGCGTTAGATAACTTTAAAGGCTCACGGTGAAGGTAACGGACAGTGTTTAATCTGAAAGGATCCTCGATACCCTCATCCTTTTCATAGCGATTCAGCAGTTCACTGTATCGTTTTTGCAAACCAAGCCCTTCCGACTCTGCAAGACTTATAGCTCTGCTCAGCAAAGCGCCTGCTGCAGAAAAGGGTTCCTCAGATAATTCGGGGTTAAGCGTGCTGTTATCTGGCAAAGGCTTTAGATAAGAACCAGGCTTAGAGGTTAATACCACCTCTGTTTTGTATACTTCACCGAATGTATGAACATTAAAATGAAGCTGCTGTTCGGGACTCTTAAGCAGAGTCTGCTTCCAGTCAGGTACCTTTTGTAGCTCGGTAAGCGAATACTTGCGTTGCTGACCTGTCGACTGGCTATCAAGGTAAGTTTCAACATTTACCGATGGACGCCTGACGGTGAGTATAAGCCGGGTACCGGCTTTTAATGCTTTAATCTTGTCCGTGAATAATCTGGTGGTCTCTTTCGCAGGCGCCTTAAGTGAAACACCATCCAGCTCCGTAATCAGATCCCCTGGCTGTAAACCCGCTGACTCTGCGACTGAGCCAGGCAGGATAGCAACTACTCTCACCACCGCTTTTTCGGACCCGGCACCAGACACAGGAGCTGGCGCAGTTATTACACCCAGATACCCGTTTGACTCCGGAGTAACGGGAACCTCTGTTTTAATCGGGGAGCAGCCGGTTATTAACTGTGTAACGATAACCAGCAGGGATATTGCTCGAATCAACCTGATGAAATGTTCCATATCTCTATTGTTGATAACCTGAAATAGTTGCAACGATTACCCTACATTAACAACCCCTGGCCATTGATTCCATTCCGCAGCAGAGAGAAAAATAATCCCGGAAGCCAGGGCCTCCCTTAAGTAACGGCATTGAACGATTCTTAGCGAGTGAGAATAAATGTTGCAGCGGTAAACAGTGCTTTTGCTGTGCACAAATACCACCTGAGCGAATATCAGGAAAAATTCGCTGAACCAGAAAAGTAAAAATCCACCTTCTAAAGAAGGTGGCTTTGATGAAGCCCCCTCGAAGGGGGCTGACTTCTATAGCAGGTTCAGTTGGCTTCGTTCCATCTCTTTTTCAACCTTTTCCTGATGTCTTACATAACGCCTGATTATTT
>JAOXSA010000119.1 GCA_025800245.1 Amphritea sp.
AAGCTCCTCCAGGGCGATAGAGATCTTTACCCCATTGGGAGTCGGTAAGGAGTATAGCTGAAGCTGCTCAGGGCGGGTGGCAGGCCAGCGCTGTGCAATCGGATAGTCGCTGAGTGATGGGTAATCTCTGTTCATAGTCTCTGGCTCCGCAGGCGTTCATGATCGGGTGCTAATGCGTAATAGTCATATATGTAAGGGCGATACCGTTCGACAACAATGAAAATAAATAGAATTTCAGATTCGTAAATATCGAAAAGTGTGACTCTGATTGCGAATCGGAGTGCTGCTTGCAAAAATAGCCATTCATAATGGCTGAAAAGTAGAGCAGGAAAGAGATGGTGCATCCTCTGGTAGAGAGTTTAGCAACAATAGCAACAGAGAAAGGAATTCGTATCAGTACCGCTGAATCCTGTACCGGCGGTTGGGTCGCTCAGGAGATAACGGCGATAGCCGGTAGCTCAGAGTGGTTTGAAGCGGGTTTTGTCACTTACAGTAATGAAGCTAAACAAACGATGCTTGGCGTACCTGAAGCGTTGTTTATTTCGGACGGTGCGGTAAGTGAGCCTGTTGTGCGGGCTATGGCTCAGGGGGCTGTAGAGCACAGCCGTGCGCAGCTCAGTGTTGCCATCAGTGGTGTAGCGGGTCCTGGTGGCGGTTCTGAAGAGAAACCGGTAGGCACCGTCTGGATGGCCTGGTATCTGACTGGTCATGAAACAATCGCGGAGCGCTTTTTGTTTTCGGGAGATCGTCATCAGGTC
>JAOXSA010000147.1 GCA_025800245.1 Amphritea sp.
AGGTTGAATTCAGTGTGTTGTCTGGCCTGAGATTATGCGCGGTCCGAAGGATGGCCCGGCATCAGGTCATAGGGATGTTTCCAGCCGTCAAGCTGCGAAATATTGGTGAGCCATCTGTCGATGTTGGCCCATTCCGTACGGTCAAACCCAAACGGCTCTGGGTAAAACAGATAGCCACAGCATGAGATGTCCGCGTTGGTCAGCCCGTTTCCGACAATCCAGTCGCGGCCTTCCAGGTGGGTGTTCAGTGTCGCATAGGCGGCTTTCAGGCGGCCCTGCATAAAGGGGATGACCTCTTGGGGGCGTTTGTCTTCAGGTAGGAAATTCATCAGGAAGCGAGTCATGCCCGCTTGGCTGGAGAGCTTGTGGTTGTCCCAGAGAACCCAGCGCAGCACTTCATATTTTTCAGCGTCACTGCCGCCGAATTTCCCAGATTTATCAGTGATATACTGCTGGATCACGCCGGATTGGCTGAGTTTTAGGTCGCCGTCTTCCAGAACAGGAACTTCGCCCATTGCGTTGACTTGCTCAAGATAGTCAGGATGGCGTGCAGCGCCTTTGAAAAAGTCTACAAAGACAGGTTCCCAGTCGAGGCCAGACAGCTGCAGGGCCAGAGCGGCCTTGTAGGAATTCCCACTTTCACC
>JAOXSA010000152.1 GCA_025800245.1 Amphritea sp.
AACCTGAGCCACCTGAACCTGAGCCACCTGAACCTGAGCCACCTGAACCTGAGCCGCCGGAACCTGAGCCACCTGAACCTGAGCCACCTGAACCTGAGCCACCTGAACCTGAGCCAGCGATAGGATCACCTATCTGAACAATTGAGTTCTGTACAGCACCTCCCAGCTGAACAAAAGCAGTGAGCACCCCCAAACCCACCAGCGTACCTGCCAGAACGTATTCGACAGTTGTAAGTCCCCTCTCCCTGTGATGATGTCGCAACATGGGAACCATCCATTCACTTTATTTATCTATAAGCCTAGACTCAGCACGCACAACAGGTCGTGAAATGATTTAATGCTCAACCACCGACAATCAATAATTTTGCAAGTTGCCACACCGGCACAAAAAAACCGCCATCAGGCGGTTTTTTTAATTCATCAGTCAGCGATTACTGAATCACATAATCGATATAATCGTCTTCATCCAGCTGATCATCGGTTATTTCAAACCAATCCAGCACAGAAGCCCCAGCCTCTTTCACCGAAGCCCGATCACCACTAACCAGTGGATGCCAGTCCGGCAGGTCTTTACCCTCATGGATCAAACGATACGCACAGCTGGGTGGTAACCAGTGAAACTCTTCAACGTCCTCAGGGCGCAGCTTTACACACTGCGGTACGAGCGAACAGCGTTTTTCATATTGCGTACAGAACAGGGTTTCAAAATCCAGCAGATGACAAACCACGCTGGTGTAATAAACCTTTCCGGTGTCTTCATCTTCCAGCTTATGAAGACAACATAACGAACAGCCATCACAGAGCGACTCCCACTCTGTGGCTGTCATTTCCGGCAGCGTTTTACTGCGCCAGAAAACCTCCTGAGCCACGCTTATCGCACTCCGGTTTCCGGACGATCCTGGTGCAGATCCAGCATGTAATCATCTTTTGGCGGCGGCATCTGCAGGAAGAAGCCTTTTTCCAGGATATCATTCAGTACTTTATCGGCTTCCACCCTGGCCAGCTCTTTTTCCGGCGTAAGCAGCATATCAAACACATGCACTGGCTGACCGAACATATCCAGCAACGCTTCTGGCACGCGTTTCAGCTGATCCATCTTATCCACGTAAAGGTACATCTCATCCTTACGAGGGCTCTTAAACACACTGCAAATCTTTTTCATAATATCTCTTTAAATTTTCAGGGCGGCTAATTCCGCCAGCAGCGACTCACCAATCACCGCTTTACGCCAACCGGACAGCGCCGGTGGCAGAGAGAACTGACCATCCTCTTCGGTCCGGATCAGAGCATCCAGATCCTTTTTCTTCAGCAGAATCTCGGGAGCCATATCCAGCTCTTCTGCTTTCTTGCGCGCCATCGCCTTCAGGCTTTTCAGCGGCTTATTCCACTTATAACTCAACGGCCGCTGAATCGGCAGCGGCGGCTTTTCCAGAGCTGAATGAGGAGCCATTCTGAGGTAGCCCAGAATCACATCTCCATCCTGACGGACAATTCTCGCCTTCAGATCCGGCACCCGGGACAACTCATGCATATTCTTTGGCCAGAGATTAACAATCTCCAACAGCGCCTGATTCCTCAATACACGATTGCGAGGCAGATCCCGCTGCCGACAGATCCGTTCACGCCAGGCAGTCAGATCTCTCAGGGCTGCGATTCGCTCAGGCGGCAGTTTCCAGGCCTGGCTGAAGCGCTGGTAGTATTTTACACCATCCGGATCATCATCCGGGGTCTGATCGAGCAACTGTTGCACCTCTTCCTGCAGCCAGGCATACATGCCACGCTGCTTCAGCTCACTGACCTGCTGCTGACAAAGCGCTGGCAAATAGGCAACATCCAGCGTCGCATAGTGCTCCTGAGACGCGGTCAACGGCCGTTGCAGCCAGTCAGAGGTTGTCTCGCCTTTATCCAGCTGCACTCCAAGAGCATGCTCAACGATGCGCTGATAGCCCATTGAGAACCCCCAGCCAAGGAAGCCCGCGGCCAGCTGGGTGTCGAAAATCGGCTCCGGAAGCACACCCAGCATATACTGGAACAGTTCCAGATCCTCATTACCCGCGTGCAGTACTTTAAGCACCTGAGGGTTCTGAAACAACTGCACCAAAGGCGCATAGTTCTCAATTTCCAGAGGATCAATCAGGTAACAGGCGCGATCATCGGCGATCTGGATCAATCCGGGAATCGGGTAAAACGTATCTACCCGGATAAACTCGGTATCCAGCGCAATCAATGGCAGCGTTTGCCAATGCTGACAATGTTCTGCCAGCGCACCATCATCAGTAATCCAGACCGGCTGTTTTGCGGCCTGTTCCAGTGCCTGCCAGCTATACTGTTCTGTCATATCCATTTCAGCCTATTGCCCGACGACCGGCCAGCGCGTGAGCCAGCGTACCACCATCAACAAATTCCAACTCACCACCAACGGGCACACCGTGGGCGATACGGGTAACTCTGATACCAGAATCCTTCACCTGCTCGGCAATATAGTGAGCGGTCGCTTCCCCCTCCACCGTCGGATTAGTAGCAAGGATTAACTCATCGACACCATCGTTAATCTGCTCGAACAGCAGATCCAGTCCCAGATCATCAGGACCAATCCCATCGATTGGTGACAGATGTCCCATCAGGACAAAATAGCGCCCGTTAAAGCCACCGGTTTGCTCAATCGCCAGCATATCCACCGGTGACTCGAGCACACAGATCTGATGAGTATCGCGACTGCTATCAGAGCAGATCTCACAAAGCTCCGTTTCAGAAAGGGTTCTGCAGCTTTTACAATGCCCGACCTCAGCAACAGCTCTATTGATCGCTTCAGCCAGCTGAGAGGCACCATCCCGCTCACGCTCCAGCAGATGAAACGCCATCCGCTGAGCGGTTTTAGGACCCACTCCCGGAAGACAACGAAAAGCATCGATCAGTTGCTGGATAAGAGGACTGAATGACATAACAAACCTGTAAAACGGATAAAACCACTACCGCCGCGCTATGCAGCGATAATGGTTATTCAGAAAGTGAAAAAAGATTCAGTATCAGAATGGCATGTTAAAGCCAGGTGGCATACCCATGCCGCCTGTTACTTTAGACATCCGCTCCTGTGTATTGCTTTCAACCTTGCGTACAGCATCGTTCACAGCTGCCGCGATCAGGTCTTCCAGGATCTCTTTATCTTCTTCCATCAGAGTGTCATCAATAGCCACACTCTTCACATCGTGACGACCGTTCATCACGATTTTAACCATACCGGCACCGGACTCACCGGTAACCTCTGCCTGAGCAATCTCTTCCTGAGCTTTCTGTAGCTCAGCCTGCATTTTCTGGGCCTGCTTCATCAGGTTGCCCATGCCGCCTTTCATCATTGCTATCTCTCTTACGTTGTAATTCAATCGATCGGCTGTACAGAGTCCAGATCGATCCGTCCGGAAAAACGCTCAACCAGTGTCTGTACCACCGGGTCGTTCTGAATCGACTCAACCGCCATCACCTGGCGCTCAGCCCGCTTACGGGCGCGGTACTGACTCGGCGTTTCCCGACTGTAGTCGCCTAAAGCAAATTCTACCTCAATCGGCGTCGCAAAATAATCACCGATCGCATTCCGTATCCGTTCAATATGCACATCACCCAGCATCGCCTGTTGCTGCTGAGTATAGTGAAACAACCAACCATCTGCGGTTTTCTCAAGTGATGTATTTGCAGCGATACTGTAGGTCATACCGGTCAGGCCGATCAGATCCACCAGCAATACCCACTGCTCTTCCGTAAAGTCCGCCAGCGACTGGCTTACCTGCTGTTTATCATCAACGTTAGCGATCGCGACAGACGCGGATAACACAGGCGGAGTCATCGCTGCTGAAGGAATATCAGCCCGTTCTGGCTCAGCAACCGGCTCAGGAATAATACTCTCCTGCGGTACAGCCGGAGCAGCAGACTCCTCCCATGGCAGATCAGGTACCGCGGAGTAAACAATAGCCGGCGGCGCCGCGACTTCTGGCGGCGCAACATCAGCTTCAGACTTTTTTGCGTCCGGGCCCTCACTGAAGCCGGCAGGTTCACCCATGCCTGCATGCAGATAAGAATCATCATACTCCGCAGCAGGTGGAGCAGATTCCATCATCGACGGGGCTGCAGGTGCATTCGCTGGCTGAACCGGTGCAGGTGCAGGTGCAGGTGCAGGTGCAGGTGCAGGTGCAGGTGCAGGAGTATCAGACTGCGGTTCCGGTTCTGTCGCAACAGCTTGTGCTGGTGCTGCTTCTGCCGCCTGCGACATCGGAGAAGCCCCAGACGAATCATCAGCAGGCGCTGCAGACCCGCTCTGAGCCGCAGGCTGCTGGCTGAGACCAGTCGTCGGTACCGATGCAGGTCGGAATGCCAGCATCCGCAACAGGATCATCTCCACACCTTCGCGGGCGTCAGGCACAAATGGCAGGTCTTTACGGCCAACCAGTGCTGTCTGATAGAACAGCTGCACATCCTCGGCAGTCAGCTTACCCGCCAGATCCAGCACCTGCTCACGATCACCGAGCCCATTGTCCACCGCATCCGGAACAATCTGTGCAAGAGCGATGCGATGCAGCAGGCTGATCAGGTCACCCAACACTGTGTTGTAATCAGGGGAGAAGCGCGAAAGATCTTCAACCGCTTTCAGCAATTCAGCCGCATTATGGGCAGCCAGACAATCCACCAGACGATATACCAGGCGCTGGTCGATTGTACCCAGCATCGCCCTTACGTCGGCTTCATTCACCTCACCGGCACCAAAAGCGATCGCCTGATCGGTCAGACTCATCGCATCACGCATCGAGCCATCAGCAGAGCGAGCCAGTAACCAGAGCGCCGGTTCTTCAAAGGAAATCGATTCCTGAGTCAGTACATGACTCAGATGATCAACGATCCGCTCAGGGATCATATTCTTAAGGTTGAACTGCAGACAGCGAGACAAAATAGTCACCGGCAGCTTCTGCGGATCAGTCGTCGCCAGCAGGAATTTCACATGCGGTGGTGGCTCTTCCAGCGTTTTCAGCAACGCATTGAAAGAGTGAGTCGACAGCATGTGTACCTCGTCAATGAGGTAAACCTTAAAGCGGCCATGAGTGGGTGCATACTGGACGTTCTCAAGCAGCTCGCGGGTATCTTCAACCTTGGTCCGGGATGCCGCATCCACCTCGATCAGATCAACAAACCGACCTTCGCTGATCTCCCGGCAGGCAGAACACTCACCACAGGGTGACGAGGACACTCCGGTTTCACAGTTCAGTGATTTCGCAAACAGGCGAGCGATAGAAGTTTTACCCACACCCCGGGTGCCGGTAAACAGATAAGCATGGTGCAGACGGTCATCATCCAGTGCATTCACCAGGGCCTTGAGCACATGCTCCTGACCAACCATCTCCTGAAAACGTGCAGGGCGCCATTTACGCGCCAGAACCTGATAACTCATCGCAGACAATCTAAATCAGAGGGGTATCTATTCATGGCTACCAATGCTAACGGTAACCGCCTGATATCGCCAGTAAAACAATGATTTTGGGCACAACAATTCCTGGTATTCATCCGCTCACTTAGAAATATCCTGAATCCTGGTCTACCTTTCCTTCTTAATGGCAGCGAAAATTGAGCTCTGCCCGGGCATAACCGGTTAAAGCCTTCTGTTCGCTGTCACTGACTCTCCGGACAGATAACAAGGCGAGGATAGCCCAATGCAAAAAGCAACCAGTGCCCTGCAATTGAAAGCTCAGCATCATCGACTGATCAGGCAACAGGAGATGATTCAGTTCAAAGACCCACACTGCCCCAGTAATCAGATGCTGGAATCCGGTTCTTGCTGGATTCGCAACGAAGCACTGATACTTGAGCTGGGCGAGGAACAACAACGCCATCAACACTGACGGCCAAACAGCTTTCCGACCTGCAGAGCCAGAATAGCGATATTCTGGCTTTTATTTTTGCTTCTGAATCAGCGGCAGACACAGATTTGTTTGCTGGGCGAACAGCGTGAATACCATAAAGTCATTCTGATTCAGCGGTTCCTGCTCATCATCCAGTGGATGCTGCTGCAGACGATCAGCATAAAACACCCCGACACAACGCTGCCCCAATAGAATCGGTGCAATAAAGAAGCCCTGATGATCAACAACACGCCTGATCGATCCGGTCAGGTGCTGATGCCAGCGCTGCTCATTGATATCCGTCACCCAGACAGGATTACCACTCTCCATCACATGACTGAACAGGTTAGGCTGCTCTGTCAGATCAATCCGGAAGGTTTGCTTTATCTGCTCAAAATCGGCTGCAGATATAAAACGCGGTAGCAGACGGGTATGATCGCGGGATCGAAGTAACACTAGTGTCCGCGACATGCGGATGCCCCGATGAATCCCCTCAATCGCAGTCTGAACCACCATATTGAAGTCAGCTTTTTCATTCGGCAGAAAAGCCAGTTCGCGCAGTATACGTAATTGCAGCTCCTGATCAGAGATAGCCTCTTCAGCAGGCCCCTCTTTCGCCAGCTGCGCATTATCCTGATGAATAAACTGTGCCAGCACACCAACCCCGTAGGATTCCAGCAGTTCAGCTGTTTGCTCAGTGCAGCGCTCTACCCGCGCTCTGACCGCCTCTTCTTCCAGTTTCATCAGCCCCGCCATCTCGGAAAACAACCGATCTGATTCAGCCCGGGAATGGTTTGGATTCGCCAGAACCCGGCTCAGCCGGACAGACAGATTAACCGAGCGCAACTCAGGGGTACGCAGCTCAGGATCCTTTAAGGAGCTGATCAGCACCTCCCCCAGATTCCATGAAGATGCCAGCCCCAGACTCATCTGATGAAAAGTCGTCCCCAGTTTGTCATACACCAGTGTATTGACCTGCTGCGGCGTTGACAGCTTTCTGGTCCGCAGTTCCTGATCCAGCTCAACCGTTAACGGCCCTCCCATACTCCAGAAAGCACTCTCTCCGAACTGATTCAGCAGAGCGGCAATAAACGCCTCTTCCTGAATCTCTTCACCGTATTCCCGCAGCATCATGCGACTGATCATTGCCCCGTGGAATGATTGCGCCATCAACTGTAACAGCCGTTCATGAACGGTTGCTGTCAGCTTCTTGTTCTCCAGCAGGCTATTAAGGAGTTTGGCTGTAAGGCAGATGTTTTTGATGGTATTCAGACCTAATACCACCGCTGCACGGCTGACTGTGGTTACCGGCATCCGCCCCATATACGTGGCACTGTTAGCCACTTTCAGCACAGCAGAAGTCAGAGCGTGATCATGGAGTACTGCCTGGCCAAGCGAAGCCAGGGACGAGGTATCATCCATCGATATTTTCTCGATCGCTCTGATGGTTGAACACAGAGCCGGCAACTCATGTTCGCTGATCCGTGCAACCCACTCATCGGTTCCCTGGGGAATATTCTCGGCCAACACAGCACCTCTTCTGACAATCTGACATATAGATACATCATACTGAAGCACGGTAACAACAAGCTGCAAATGTTCCCATAACGGGCAGAGAACAGACTTCGATGCCTGAAAAACTGCTTAAACAAAATAGGACTTTTTCTTATATGCGGCGGAGATATTCCCCTGCTACCTTTAATTACAGACGCCAGAGCAGTACGTCAGAAAAGTACGCAGGAAGAGGGATCGTAGGCCGCAACAAGAAAAAGCACCACCGGCCGCCGAATATGACCGCAAACTCTGAAACGTCACCCGCTAACAATCCAAAGCTGTAACGTCAATTACGTCTGGAAATTACGCCTGGAAAAGGGAGACTTCTGTAGGGAGACAGCCATGCAGACATCGACAGCCAGCTCATTGGAATACGCGGATGAACAGGACCTCTGCATCGAGTGCAGCTTTGCCAAAGCGAAGCAGTGCCGATGGGCATCAATCAACAAAATAGCCGAAATGGGCGCTGACAATATCTATCAGTGCGAACCCTGTGGCATCTCATTCTGTTTACGTACAAACGATGACAACAACAGCTACACAGAAGTAATTGCCTGTGCTGAATTCGACTGAAAAAATTGAAGAGAAGAAAATCTGGGGGTGACCCTACCAGCCACATCCCGGCACACGAATCCACCGCTGTGGCTGCTCCCTTCCGGGCCTGACCAGATTCACGGCTTATCGTTGCGGGAGGACCAATAGGGTCACCATAACGTGACCGCAAGGGTCGCCTCGAACGAGACAGGCGCGCAGTATAACAGCCTGCCGGGCAGATGCAACAGGATCATCGTCCTATCGTCATAAGCAAGCTGATTTCTTCTGCAACCGATCAAAACCTGTATATAAAACAGTCAATTAATCGTTACCTTGTCTCTGGCTACTCGTCCGATTTAAATTCTTTGGTGACTTTGCGGACATACCACCAGACCAGTAGCACAATGCCCGGCAGTGAATAACTGAGCCAGTTAATCGCCAGCTCTTCCGGCTCGCCTGAAGTCATGTGACGGATGGTGCGTTCCACCAGATCGAACAGATAGTAAGTTACGACGATGATCGAGAAGGTTTCCAGCTTGGCCTGCAGAGTCAACTGACGCCGGGTACGTTTATTCATCGACGTTAGCAGGCCATGGATCTGTTGTTCTGTCGATAGATCGATATTCGAGCGAAGCAGATTACTGGCACGGGCTATACGTTCAGAAATTCTTTCCAGACGGGCCGCTGCCGATCGCCAGGTACGCATCGCCGGGTCTACCCGTCGCTCGATGAACTGCTCCATGGTCTGCAGACCTTCAACCCGCTGCTCTTCCAGTTCAGAGATCCGCATCCGCACCAGTGCATAATAGGCATCGGATGCCGAGAAGCGATTTACCGTCAGCGCCGCGATCTCTTCCGCTTGAGCCGCCAGCGCCATCAGGGCATCCAGCGTGTCGGCCTCTTCGCCTTTCTCCAGATCACTGAGACGCCGGGTCAGCGTCGCCAGCTCCTGATCCAGGGCTGATACTTTACGCATTGTTTCCCGGGCTGGTTCAAGCCCCAACAGAGCCACTGCACGGTATGTATCGATTTCACACAGGCGTTGCAGCAAGCGCCCGCACTGGTAATCGTGGAGTCGGTTATCCTGCACCAGAATACGGTCCAGCCCGAACTCCCCTTCTGCCCGGAAGTCGGTCCAGATAGTTGCTGCACCCCGCATAACCTGCGAACCGATAACCTGATGATTGCCAAAGACTCCCTGGGGCACCTTGCCATTGATCATCTCCATGGGCTCACCTTCCGGTGCGCGCACATGAATCTGAACCCCGGTGATCAGCTCACCGGGCAGACTGTCACTCCAGTCCACCGGCAGCCCACGAAGATCCTGCTGCCAGTCCGGCTGATCAGTTTGCTGATACAACGTCAGCGTGTAAAACTCTGTGTGAGCCTCCCAGCGTAATGCCAGAGGTGCAATCTCCTGATACGCAAAACTGGCATCATCATCCAGCGGCCGCCCGCCACAACGGATAAAGAATGCGGAGACCGACAACCGCACCTCCTCCATACTCAGATCCCCTGACATCATGGCGAAGTGCAAAACCTTCAGAGGCGAGCTGAGCTGTTGAAACGGCCGGGCATGTACCTCATTAGCGATCATCTGACGCTGGGAATGAAATTGCACTCGTAAGTTCTCCTGATGCAGCTTATGAAACCAGACTTAAGTATGGAGCCCATACTTTGCAATAAAGTGATAACGATGCAAATACCGGAATCCACTTATTTAATAAGGATATTGAACCGTTCACAACGGCTGAACTTATTCCATGAACTACCTGTCTCCTGATATAACAACTCTTTGATTTCTATATCGGGATCGATACATGAGCGCTGATCAGAGCCGCCGGTTTGTTGGCCGGCTTTTTACTCACATGACCTGGATCGTGATTC
This sequence comes from Amphritea sp., assembly GCA_025800245.1. GTDB lineage: Bacteria > Pseudomonadota > Gammaproteobacteria > Pseudomonadales > Balneatricaceae > Amphritea. The sequence continues at coordinate 9,855 of JAOXSA010000152.1, forward strand.
TGGGCCTGTTTTATCTGCTGTTTGAAGATCAGCTGTTACAGCGTGAGAATCCAAACCATAACCTGACAGTGGTAAACACCGGGGAACCTGTCGTACTGCAACGCAACCGCCAGGGGCACTATGTCGCACCCGGTGAGATCAATGGTGTTCCGGTGACCTTCCTGCTGGATACCGGCGCAACCGATATCAGCATACCTGGTGCACTGAGCAAAAAGCTCAGACTTAAAGCGGGACAACCGTTTTATGCCCGCACCGCCAATGGCACGATTGAGGTATACAGCACAGTACTGGACAGAGTCTCACTGGGTGGTATCGAGCAGCGTAATGTCAGGGCCAGTATCAACCCGCACATGGATAGCCGGACGATTTTGCTGGGAATGAGTTTTATGCAGCATCTGGAAATGATCCAGCGAGGCGATACACTGACGCTTAAGCCATAAGAGATCAGCCCTGCGAACAGATCAAGGAGTCAGCCCATGCAACTACCGGAACGGTTCAAGGTTTATCAGGCCACCGCCATTTTCAGTATGCTCTTTGCCCTGCTCGGTTTCAGTTACAACGTCTGGCGGATGGAGGTAACCGAGCATAACAGCAATGTCCGGACCGCCAGCTTTGAGATTTTACTGGAGTTGTCGCAGCTTGAGCAGATGATCTACAGCTTACATTACGATAAGGATCAGATTAACGGCAGTCCCCGCCGGGGCTGGGTCAAAGTAGGCCTGGTTGAAGATCTGAGTATGCTGACCAGCCCGACCATCAGCGCTGAAGCGATTACCCTGAAGCAAACCTGGGGCCGGAACTGGGATCGCATTGAAACTCATCGCGATTCCGTTGACGAGGTGATCGGTCAGATCGACAATGTTCGCAGTGAAATCAAAGCGACACTGAAAACCCTGCGCTAACATATTGCATCCGCCGGGCTTTCTGGCGTAGAATCCAGCTGTTCAAAAATACATCAAGAGAGGGACTGACGTCCTCGCCAACCTGCCAACCTGGGCAAGGTGGTTTCTCGGATAGCCAGACTGCTGACATTAAGCAGCGACTATCAGAAGATGTGGTCATTACCGACAACCAAGCAGGACGCTGGATACCCCATCCGGCATACAGGCTTTCCCAAGGTATTCCACGCACGTCAGTTCTCATGAAAATGGGAGCATTGTCATGTTTGAAGCACATGTTTATAACGAGCAGGATTCAGCAGCCGTTGAATTCAGCGATCCGATTCTGACAGCAGGCCAGCACTACCGTTGCTGGCATCCACTGTATCAGTGCAATGTCCGGGTATGGCTGGCAGCAGGTAAGCGTCAGAACAACAACCAGCATTTTCTCTATGTCGAGTACCGTAATCGGGATAATAGCCATGGCTACCGGTCTGTAGAGATTCCTCAGCAGGCTTTGCGGCGTTCTGCCTTGCAGGAATTACTCAGTAATCTGCCACTGAGCAGAGAGCTTGATCCGACCCGTACCGAACGCTGGAGCTGAGGCCCATCCCTCGCCCCGGATAGCCGGGGCCGGGTAATTATTTGATCTGCCTCCTTAAAAACCGGCGGGGATGCCGATATATTAGGGATACATTCTCTGCACAGGGCCGGATACGGCATGATCAGCATTCGCAAGCGTACCTTCGAAATACTCGATATTGGTAAAAAGCAGGATCGGCTCAGCCGGGTTATCGATATTTTCCTGGTAGTGCTGATTTCACTGAATGTGTTATCAGTCATTCTGGAAACCCTGCCCGCCCTCAGCGACCGATACCATGGTTATTTCCAGGCGTTCGAACTGTTTTCGGTGCTGATCTTTACCGTTGAGTATCTGGCACGGGTCTGGTGTTCGGTTGAAGATGATGAACTGAAACGCCATTCGCCTCTGATGGCTCGGATTCGTTACATGCTTACCCCGATGGCACTGATCGATCTGATCGTTATCCTGCCGTTTTATCTGAGCATGTTCGTCACGGTGGATCTGCGCTTTATGCGGGTACTGCGACTGTTGCGGGTGTTCAAGCTGACCCGTTACTCGTCTTCAATGACACTGCTGCTGCAGGTCCTGCAACGGGAATCCCGATCCATAGCTGCGGCCATGTTTGTGCTGTTTATGCTGATTATCGTGGCTTCAAGCCTGACCTACTTTGCTGAACATGACGCTCAGCCTGAAGCGTTCAGCAGCATTCCCGCAGCCATGTGGTGGGCGATCATCACCATGACCACTATCGGCTACGGCGATGTTGTACCAGTTACAGTCATGGGAAAGATTCTGGCAGCTATCATCGGCATTATGAGCCTGGGCATTGTCGCTCTGCCCGCCGGTTTGCTGGCATCTGGCTTCAGTGAAGCCCTGCGCCAGCGCCGCCGGACTTACGAAAAGATGGTCGATCAGGTACTGCAGGATGGCTACGTGGATGATTATGAGCAAAAAGCCCTGAATCAGATGCGGGAGTCGTTAGGCATAACTCAGGAGGAGGCTGCCCATATTCTGCATACGAACCAGACCCGTAAGCAGGAGCAGGATTTAGAGCGGGACCTCCAGACACTCAGAAGAGAGATGGAGGCGGTGAAAGAGGACCGCTGTCCACACTGTAATCACACTGTTCACTGGCTGGAGCGACGTAAAGATCGTAACGAAGATCCAGAATGAACCAGAATCAAACACAAAAAAGCCTGTCATTGAGACAGGCTTTTTTAGTTCCGGTAAGAATCAGTCCAGACCGTTGAACTCTTCTTCATGCAGCCATGCTGCATGCTTAGGTGCTTTCTTGGTGCGAGACCACTCTTCCAGCATCTCCGGTGCCACACGCTTCAGTTCTGCCATCTGCGCATCGGTACCTTTCACATAAGTCAGCTCCAGACGGTGACCGTTAGGATCGAAGAAGTAGATTGAGCGGATAATACCGTGCTCGGTCGGACCCACAACTTTGATGCCCTTACCTTCGATCTCTTCTTTAGCAGCCATCAGCGCCGCTTCATCCTTAACCCGGAAAGCGATGTGCTGAACCCACTCCGGCGTGTTGCGATCACGGTCCATCTTCTCTTTGGTCGGCAACTCAAAGAACGCCAGGATATTGCCATTACCGGCATCCAGAAACAGGTGCATATATGGATCAGGTTCTTTGGTTGACGGCACCCGGTCTTCAGCAATCGCCACCAGAAAATCCATATTCAGGACATCCTGATAAAACTCAACGGTCTCTTTGGCATCGTTACAACGGTAAGCCACATGGTGAATCTGTTCTAGCTGGATCATCTGATTAGCCTCTTGTCGGGTGTTGTTATTGTAGTCACTCATCGGTGCAGACTGATATTCAGCCACACCCGGACTGTATGAAGCCATATTAGTAACACAGGTTACTATTGTCAAAGATCAATACTTTTAACCTAACCCACTGTTATATAAAGACATTAAACTTTTTATATCGATTATTCAGTAACTGGAAATTGTCTTTTTCTCAATTACACGTATAAAATAAAGGGCATTAAAATCATGTCATTAGCGATTCTGAGAAGAGAACAGCATGAGTGGCTCCTCCACTGCCCCGAAAAATCATGAAGGCCAACTGGATCTGAACCGGTTTTTTCCATACCGACTATCGACGCTTGATATGGCCGTCAGCCAGGCGGTCGCGCAACTGTATAGCGGCCGCTTCAATCTCAGCCGACAGGAATGGCGCATTATTGCCGCCCTGGGAAATCATGAGTCGATGTCAGCGAAAGAGCTGGCCGCCTATAGCAGCCTGGAGAAAATGCAGGTCAGCCGAGCCATATCCCGCCTGAAGGAAGCCGATCTGATTCTTCAACAGGAAGACCGGGATGACCGCCGCTACACCCGTCTGAGCCTTTCTGATCAGGGACGCAGCGTGTACAGAAAGATTGTGCCGCTGGTACTGGCACGGGAAGAATTTATTCTCTCCGCTCTGTCGGAGCAGGAACAGGAACAACTGATGCAGTTGATGGATAAGGTGTATCAGAAAGCTCTGGAATTGCAGAAGTGGGGCTGATCAGTTGGTCTGATCATCGACAAAGATAAAATCACCACCCACCTGCTTTCCTCTCTGCAAGGCGCTATCAACCCGCTCAATCAACGCCTCGCCCTGATCTCCCGGCCTGTATGTGGTGATCCCCATGGTCATCGTCATTGCAAACGAATGCCCCTCCCAGTCAAAACTGTGGGTTCGCAGCGTCTGCCAGGCCTTCTCTACCAGCCTGCGGGCTATTTCAGCATTGTCTTCCCGCATCAGGATCAGAAAATCAGCGCCATTCCAACGCGCAACACAATCCATTCCTGTAAGCGCATTACGTAACAGTTCAGCGGTCTTCACTAATACGTAATCGCCGCAGTTATGGCCGTATCGGTCATTCACTGACTTAAAGAAATCAAGATCACACATCACCAGCGAAAAACCGGTTGTGGTATTCAGCGCCCGGTCAATCTCCTGCTCTATCCGCTGAATAATATAATGCTGGTTATAGGTGCCGGTGAGCTGGTCTACAGAAGACAGATGTTTAAGACCTTCCATCTCACGGGTCAGATCAGTGATATCGATGAATGTCATAATGTAATAGCCGGGGCGGATGGTACTGCGCAGTTCACTGAACACTTCAAACCAGCGGTCCTGACCACTTTTGCACCGTACCTTTACCTTGGCCCGGGCCACAGCTTCATCATTTTCCAGTGCCTCTGCGGCACGTTCTTTCCAAAGCTGTGAAATATCCCGACAATAGTCCGGATCAGGATAAGCCGTCTGCATCCAGCGCCAGGAATCAGGAATATCGTCGGTGGTATAGCCGATCAGATCCAGAAACTTCTGATTCACAAAGCGGATCTTCTGCTCACTCAGTTTCTCCGCCTGATCCGGACGGAACGACAGCACCAGCGCAGCGATAGGCAGATGGTTAAGAAAATCAAAAAAAGGCTGTGTATCAGCTTGTCGCACAACGTCCCCCAACTCGACATACTGTGAACTGCCGGCTCCGGAAAGAGCCGACAGAATTCAGTTTAGCCAAACATCGGGAAAACCACAGATACCTATTTAGTCTGATTCAGTAACAATTTCGATCTCACCTTCTAGAGTCCGGTGTACCGGACAGCGATCAGCGATCTCCAGCAGCCGCTGTCTCTGCTCCGGCTGTAGATCCCCGACCAGAGTGATCCGACGGACAAACCGATCTACCTTACCGCCGTTCTGGGTGCAGCTTTCGCAATCTTCGGCATGCACCTTGTCATGACTGACATCCACCTGCACATGCTCCAGCGGTAGCTTCTTCTGCCGGGCGTACATCCGTATCGTCATAGAAGTACAGGCACCCAGCCCTGCTGCAACCAGTTGATAAGGGGTAGGCCCCAGATAACTACCACCATAACTGGCCGGTTCATCGGCGATCAGATGATGACCCGCCGCACTGATATCCTGAGTAAAACTGTCAGGATCAGCCTCACTGACACGGGTAATCCCTTCCGGCGCCGTCATCAGCTTCGGTAAAAGCGTGACATCGATATAGCGCTGCACCCAGGCCGAAATCATTTCGGCAGCATATTCGGCATCCTCAGCACGGGTAAGAAGATGGTCTGCAGAATCAAGAGTGATAAAGCTCTTAGGATGCTTCGCCATCTGGAACAGACGGGCTGCGTTATCCAGCTCAACAGTATCATCCAGCGGTGCATGCATCACCAGAAGAGCTTTCTTCAGACCCGCCACATGGGATTGCAGAGATACCGCTGAAATATCATCAATAAACTGACGTTTGATTGTGAACGGGCGACCACCCAGTTGTACTTCGGCTTTGCCCTGCTCACATATCTCTCCGACCTGATGGCCAAAGTTATGCAGCACATGCTCAGGTTCAGCAGGAGCACCCACTGTGACTACCGCTTTTGCTTCCGGCACCTTACCGGCTGCCGCCAGTACCGCAGCCCCGCCCAGCGAATGACCAATAAGCAACTGCGGGGCAGCATAGTTATCACGCAAAAAACTGACCGCTTGCAGCAGATCTTCAACATTGGAGCTGAACCCTGTATTGGCAAATTCACCGCCGGAATGCCCCAGTCCGGTAAAATCAAAACGCAACACCGCAATCCCCAGTGACGCCAGTCGCTGGGCAATGCGTCGCGCCGCCGGAATATCTTTCGAGCAGGTAAAACAATGAGCAAACAGGGCATACGCAGCGGGCTTACCTACCGGCAGATCAAGCCGGGCAGCCAGAGTTGCTCCATCATGACCAGTGAATTCCAAACGCTGGGTTTTCATATCTGTACTCCTGAGCAATTAATTTCCTTCATTGTTCAGGTTGAGACAGCGGAACACCATTTAGATTTCACTATCGGGCGAATAAACCGTCTCAATCATGTTTATGAACGCACAGGCATAAAAAAACCGGCCAATCAGCACTAGTGTGCCAGAGGCCGGTTTTCTACGTTAAGCAGCTTCAGGCTGAAAGATCAGTCGATCGCAGCAATCACAGAGATCTCAACCAGTAGTTCAGGACTTGCCATCGCCGCTTCGACACAGGCACGCGCAGGTGCCTGGCCCGGTACGGTCCAGCTATCCCAGACCGCGTTCATCTCAGCAAAGTCCGCCATGGTTTTCAGGTAGATGGTGGCAGACAACATCTTCTCGCGGGAGCTGCCTACCGATTCCAACAGCGAATCCACCTTTGCCAGCATCGTACGGGTCTGCTCAGCAATGCCTGCGGAACGGTCTTCTGCAACCTGACCACACAGGTACGCGGTGTTATTGTGGACAACGATCCGGCTCATGCGCTCGGATACCTGGTGACGTTCAATCGACATCAATCAATCTCTCTGTTCTGTATATGAATTCAGGGACGCCAGCTCACCCAGCGTCAACGGTTTAATCGGCATGCGGATGTTGTAATAACCCACGTCCGGGATCGGTTTTTCCTGTACCTCAGCCAGCAACGCACTGACCGTGGTACCGCACTGACGGCCCTGACAAGCTCCCATGCCAGAACGACAAAAGGCCTTGGTCTGATTCGGGCCGCTACAGCCCAGCTCGACCAGACCACGAATCTCACCGGCGGTGATCTCTTCACAACGACACACCACGGTTTCGTCTACCGGACGTATAAAAGCCTCTGCCGGGCGATATAACTTATCCAGAAATGGACGGATCGCCAGCTGCTGACTCAATTGCTGTTTCAGACCCGCCCGCTGAGGTTCGGGCATTCCCGCTTTGCCCAGCGAACGAGCCGCGGCATCCGCGACCAGCTGTCCCTGAATTTCAGCGACCACAGCACCGCCGATCCCGGCGGAATCACCGGCGACAAGAATATCCGGATGACTGCTGACACCCTGTTCAGACAGCACGGGTTTCCAGCACAGCTGAACCTCATCCCAGCTGTGTTCCAGACCGATCGCCCGCCCCAGCTGCGTATTCGGAATCACGCCCTGATGGCTCAGCAAAGTACGGCAGGGAATGCGCTGTTGCTCTTGTCCATGCTGAACAATCACTTCACTGAGGTTACCTTCGCTATCTGCTTCAGCACGGATCTGATCGACGCCCTTATAGAAAGGCACTTTGTAGCGACGAATCTCCGCCAGCATCTTCGCGCCTTTGATCAGGTATCGCCAACCACGCAAAGCACCTGCCAGCTCAGGTAATGCTACCCGATAATTAGCACGTGGAATGGTCTCGATCAGAGCCTCAATCTCCACACCGGCGCGCAATAACTGACAGGCGATCAGCAGAAACAGTGGCCCACTACCGGCAATCACCAGCGGGCCATTGGGCACCATGCTGGAGGTTTTCAGCAGAATCTGTGCGGCACCGCAGGTCATGACACCGGGCAGCGTCCAGCCTGGAAACGGTGCCGGACGCTCCTGTGCACCGGTAGCCAGCAGCAGTTTGTCAAAACCCACCCGGCGGCTTTCGCCCCCGACCGAGAAGCACAAAGTATTGTCCTCACGGACCTCCCATACTGTCGCACCCTGCAACCGTTCCAGCGATGCCTGATTCAGTCCTGCCAGTAGCTTTTCACCGGCGTAGTAATCCGGCCCCAGTACTGAGCGATCCTGAATCGGAGTATGACCGATACTGCGGTAGATCTGCCCACCGGGACGGATCTGCTCATCCAGCATCAACACCTTCAGTCCCTGCTGGGATGCTGTGTCAGCAGCCGCCATACCCGCAGGACCTGCGCCAACAATCACCAGATCGAAGCGTTCAATTGCGCTCATACACTCTCTCCACTGACCGAACGACTGCCACGCTGAATATTCACCACCATACCTTCCCGGACTTCTGTCATGCAGGCCTGGGTATTCGGTACACCATCGATCTCCATCAGGCACTCAAAACACACTCCCATCATGCAATAAGGCGCACGACCGGCTTCACTGACCGGTGTGGTACGGGTCTGACGGATGCCGGTCTGCAGCACCGCAGCCGCTACACTTTCACCCGCAATGGCTTCTATCATCTGCCCTTCGACCATCAGCTGGACGGTACCCGCAGGCTGATGACTAACCCGCTTATAGCTCGAATCGACGGCCATCAAATTTCTCCAGTTCAAGTTCAGGGTCAGCCTGACCGGTAGCGATCCAGTCAGCGATCGGGCCGGCATGGGCTGCCGCCAGGGTCACACCGCTGTGACAGGTCACCAGATAGGCGCCGGGATACTGCTCCGATTGTTGATAGATCGGATTACCGTCCGGCGTCATAATGCGCAGCGCGCCCCAGGAGCGGATCAGACGCACATCTTTAAGTAACGGGTACATAGTGATGGCCCGGTTCGCGATCTGCGCCAGCACATCGGTACTGGTGCCACTGTCAAAACCAACATCCTCTTTCGAGTCGCCGCATTGCACCGTGCCTTCAGCCGTCTGACGCACATGACCGGTTGGATAATCCAGGAAGTGTTTAACCCGCTCGGCGATCAGCACCTGACCCCGGTTCGGGAATACGTGAGCATCCATGCCCACCATCGGCGCCAGCGCCTTATTGCCCAGCCCTGCGGCCAGTACCAGCTTGTTACAGCTGTAACGACCGCTGGCACTTTGCAGCACAAACTGGCCATTTTCTGGTTTAATCTTTGTGATCGGTCCGGCATTGACCAGTTTGCCGCCCAGCGCTTCAAAACGCTGTACCAGCGCCCGCAGCAGATAAAGCGGATTAACATGACCATCTTCCGGCCCCCAGGTAGCACCCGGAATAGTCGGGCCAATATCCGGCATCAGCTCTTTCAGCTGCTGACGATCAAGCACCTCAAACGGGTAACCTTCCGGATGATTCGCGGCCATACCGTTTAGCATCTGAATCCGTTGTTCCAGCTCTGTTTCAGTCAGGCAGACAAAGACACCGCCGCGCTGCTGCAGCTGGATATCGATACCGGTATGCTGCTCCAACTGCTGCGCCATCTCTCCCCACAAGTGGGAAGACCGGCGACTCAGGCGGGCATAGGCGGGCATGTTGTCCCCTTTGCCCTGCACCCAGACCAGACCGAAATTACCGCGCGAAGCACGAAATGCGATATCACCTTCATCGTAGACAGTGACCTGCTGACCCTGTTGCTGAATGCCCAGTGCGACCGCCAGTCCCACCAGGCCACCACCAATCACGGCCACTTCTGAGCTGTCGCGGTTAACCCGCAGGCTCTCAGACATTGTTTTCTCCAAACACAAAGATTAAAGCAGACAAGATGTCAGCCGGGCCGGACAGCCCGACTGACTCAGAAGGCCTTATTCAGCCAGGGACGCATCCAGAATTTCCTGCGCCCATTCTTTACCGATATCGTCAACGATCACCGGCCATACGTTCTGCTTCACTTTCTCAGCAGTGTTAGCGATCTGCTCAGGGGTTACCTCAACGATAGTTGCACCGGCTTCCATCAGGCGTTTCTCATTCGCCGCCTGATCGGTCTCAGCACGCTCCCAGCGGCTGTTCTCGAAGTTCAGCGCTGCCGCAGAGATAGCCTCTTGCTGGGCTGGTTTCATGCCGTTGAAACGCTCTTCGTTCATGATCAGGTACCACACTTCAAAGTGAGTGTTCAGCGGTACGTAGTACTTGGTTACATCACGGAAAGACGCATAGTAGCCCTCAGCACCGGAACCGATCACGCCATCAACAACGCCAGTCTGTACCGCAGTGAACGCTTCAGAGAATGGCAGTGGAGAACCGATGAAGCCGGTATTGTCTGCCAGCAGCTGGAATACCTTGATTGGTGGTACACGCACCTTCGCGGATTTGGCGATATTGGAATCAGCCGCACCTTCTACTTCTTTATTCAGCGCGATACCGCCGAAATAAACCGGCCATGCGCCCAGTACTTTGATGCCCTGCTCCTGATACAGCTCAGACACAGTGTTACGCATCACAGAACCCGGACCGAATTTCTTCTTCGCGTCAGCCCAGTCTGATGCCATATATGGCAGAGACACGATCTGGAAGCGCTTGTCCACGCCGGAGGAGATAGGCTGTACCGCCATATCCACAGCACCCAGACCGACACGTTCCTGAACAACGGTGTAGTCACCCAGGGCGTTTGCCGGATACAGTTTCACGCGCAGCTTACCGTCGGTAGCTGTAGAAACTGCTTCAGCAAAGGCGGTGGCGTCCTTATCGATCGCCGTGCCTTGTGGCCGTACGTGAGACAGCTTCAGCGTTGCCGCTTCGGCGATACCGACCGTTGCCATGGATAAGGAAACGGCAAGTGCCAGATTTTTAGTCAGTGATTTAAGCATGGTTTTCCCTCTGCATATGTCCTGATGGACTTGGTTTTATTATGTATTTATCAGTATCCCAGCAGACCCGGGATAAATTCGGACAGACCCGGCCATACCAGTACCAGCGCAACCACCGGCAGGTAGCCGAACAGCAGCAGGATCATGGCGGGTTTGATAATTTCGGTGAATTTGACGTTACCGATCCGCGCACCCAGATAGAGGATGCTGGCGTAAGGCGGTGTAACCCCGCCCATCGCAGTGGTCACGCCCATAATCGCGGCGAACTGGATCGGGCTGACGCCCAGTGCTTCCATCAGCGGCATCAGCAGTGGCGCGGTCAGGATGATGGCGGTCAGGTCGTTGACCACCATACCGATGGCAAACAGGAACAGCGTGATCAGTATCAGCAGCAGGGTTTTATCCTGAGTTACTTCAAAGATCGACTCCACCAGCGCCTGCGGAATATCTTCCATTACAAACAGCTGACTAAGCATCAGACTGAACAGCACCATGATCAGGATCGCCCCCACCGCAGTGGCGGACTCCTTACCGGCTTCCAGGAACGATTTGAAGGTCAGACCCTTATAGATCCAGAAACCCACAGGCAGTGCATAGATCACCGCTACCGCTGCGGCTTCAGTGGGGGTCATGATGCCGCCGTAGATACCGCCCAGAATGATTACCGGCATCAGCAGCGCAGGCAGCGCAACCACTGTGTTGTTACCCGCTTGCTTCATGGTCTCGCTGAAGCTGACCTTGTCATCCAGTACCAGCGGAAACTTGCGCGACATGATCAGGTTGACCACAGCAAAATTGAACATGATCAACAGACCCGGGCCCAGCGTCGCCAGAAAGCTCGCCAGAATCGAAGTCTCGGTAACCCAACCGTAAACGATCATGGTCACGCTAGGTGGAATCAACAGACCCAGAATCGAGGAGTTTGCGATCAGCGCCGTGGCATAAGGACGGGGATAGCCTTTTTTCTCCATCTCCGGAATCAACAGTGGACCAATGGCCGCAATACCGGTCAGGCCGCTACCGGAGATCGCACCGATAATGGCACAGCTCACCGAAGCCACCACGCCCAGCCCGCCACGAATACGGCCGACAAAGACGTTTACAAACTTCAGCAGACTGCCCGCAATACCGCTGACACTCATAATCGTGCCGGCAAATACGAACAGCGGAATCGCCAGCAGAACGGGATTGGTGAGCTGGCTGAAGCCCCACAGCATCATCCCCTTAAAGAACACCTCACCGACGAAAGTCATCACCATCAGGCCCGCGCCAAAGCAGTACGGCAGGGGCACACCCAGGCTCAGCAGAATAACCAGTACGGCAAACGCTAACAGCGCAACTTCAACCATTGTTCTGCTCCTCCTTCTGAGCAAGTAGCTGGAATTCATCCGTCTCACTGGTGTGCGGATGCTCGTGATCGATCAGCTGGTCAGCTTCTTTACCGCCGCGGATCAGGAAGCGGATATGCTTCAGCAGGTGCCAGGCGACGTACAGGGTCATCAGGGTCAGCCCAAGGAACAGCGCTGATTCATAGATGATGGTCGGCAGATAAAGGGTCGGTGTTTCTTTGCCAACCCGCAGGGCGTATTTGAAGTAATCAAACGCCCAGTAGGTCAGCCAGATAGAGATCACCAGGCTGCAGGTTTCTGAAATCACCAGCAGTACGTGACGGGCACGTTCGGTACTGAGGAAGATCTCCAGTACGTTGGCACGAATCTGAGTGTCTTCACGGGACGCATTCACCGCGCCCAGGATGTACAGCCACAGGGTTGGAATCACGGCGATCTCTTCCAGACCCATGATCGGGGTCTCGAAGATATAGCGGGTAATCACCTGCACAAACTGCATGCCAGCAACGATGCTGATCAGTGCAGCCAGTGTGTATCTGAACAAAGTCTCCATATTTTTATCTCTGTGCTGGAGGCTACTGATAGTGTTCATTCGGAACACGCTAAGTTGGTCATGAAATAATCACGAAACCATCAAATAATATCAAATAGAAAATTATGGACACTTCATAACATAATGTTATATTCATTCAGATCAATATTACGCAGGGAAAATCATGGCAAAACTCAGTTTCAGGCAGGTTGAAGCCTTTCGGGCGGTGATGATCAGTGGTACTACGACCGGTGCGGCTGAAATGCTGTTTATCTCTCAACCGGCGGTCAGCCGATTACTCAACGACTTTGAAAGCTCGGTGGATATGCCCCTGTTTGAGCGGCAGAAAAAACGTCTGGTGCCGACGCCGGAAGCCCTGATTCTGTTTGAAGAAATTGAGCGCTCATTTGTCGGTATCGAGAAACTGGCGCGCACCGCTGAGGAATTGAAAGAGTTTCACCGGGGCACCCTGCGCATCGCCTGTATGCCTGCTCTGGCACAGGAGTTTCTGCCCCGGGTTTCCAGTGAATTTATGCGTGACAATGATGGTATATCGATGACGCTGCAGGTGCGCAGTTCGCAACAGGTTGCCGACTGGGTCGCCAAAGAACACTTTGATATTGGCCTGTCAGCGATCAGCGTATCGGACCCGGCGATCCGGGTAGAGCCACTGGCCAAAAGTCAGTTGGTCTGTATCCTTCCACCAGAACATCCCCTGAAAGAGAAAGCGATCATCGCGCCGGAAGATCTGGCTGGCGAGATGTTTATCTCTCTGGGTACCGAACAGAGTATCCGATATAAAGTTGATGACGTGTTTGAAAATGCCGGTGTAAAGCGGCGTATGTTCTTTGATACCCAGGTCTCGCATGTAGCCTGCTCTTATGTACTCAGCGGTTCCGGTGTTTCTCTGGTCGATCCGGTGACCGCCCTCAGCTTTATTCCGCAAGGCCTGCAGGTAAAGCCTTTTGAGCCCGGCGTACGTTTTAACTACAACATTATTCACCCGGCCAGCCGCCCGGTATCCCGGCTGGCGCTGGACTTCTGCAAGTTAATGCAAACCCGACTGCATGAACTGTCGGAATCCTCTGCAGGACTGTTCCGTATTCTGTAATCTCCCATCTGCCATTCTTGACTAAAAACAAGTTTCTGTAATTAAAAATCATTATTATTTACAGTGATAATTTTGCAGGACTGACTATTTGCAAGACGAATAACGGAGATCAGCAAATGGATGAGATGGCGATGTTCACTCTGGCACGGGTATTACACGTTGCCGGTGTGGTGTTATGGATCGGTGGGGTCGCCTTTGTTACCACCGTACTGATTCCGGCGCTGCGCCGTCTGCCAGAAGCAGACCAGCGCATGGACCTGTTTGAACAGCTGGAAGGACGCTTTGCCCTGCAGGCCCGCATCGTTACGGTGATTACCGGCGCATCAGGCTACTATCTGCTACATGTACTGGAAGCCTGGGATCGCTACCAGAGCCTGCAGTTCTGGTGGATGCACCTGATGACAGCGATCTGGGGAATTTTCACGCTGGTACTGTTCGTGCTGGAACCTCTGTTCCTGCATCGCTGGTTTCACGAGCAGGCAAAGATCGACAGCGAAAAGACCTTTGCCCGCGTACACCGGATGCATAAAGTACTGCTGAGTCTGAGCCTGCTGGCCGTGGCAGGTGCAGTAGCAGGCTCCCACGGTTATCAGTTCAGTTTTTTATAGGTGCTTACTCTGTCACAGCCTGCTGCAAAGAGAGCAACATCTTCTCCCACCACAGCAGGTTCTGACGCGGTGCTCCCACCACCATACGCTCGCCAATTTCAGGTGTCGCCAGCGCTACTGAATTGTCCCAGGCCAGATCACTGATCCGCTCCAGCGGTTCATACCAGGCATGCATGGCCAGATCAAAGGTACCGTTATGCACAGGCATCATTACCTTGCCTTTGACATCCAGATGCGCTTGCAGACTGTCCTCTGGACTCATATGGATATTCGACCACAGCGGGTTGTAGGCGCCGTTTTCCATAATGGTCAGATCAAACGGTCCGAACCGCTCACCGATCTTCTTAAACCCATCAAAATAACCGGTATCACCACTGTAAAAAATTTTCTGCTCCGTAGTCTGAATAACCCAGGAAGCCCAGAGAGTGCGGTTACCACCGGTAATACCCCGGCCAGAAAAGTGTTGTGCTGGCGTTGCAGTCAGGCTCACGCCAGCCACTTCGGTACCCTGCCACCAGTCCAGCTCAGTAACCTGCGCTTCCGATGCACCCCACTCCCTCACATAACGACCAACGCCTAAAGGCACGACAAACTGTTCTACCTTCGGTATCAGCTGTCGGATACTCTCTTTATCCAGGTGATCGTAATGGTCATGGGAAATAATGACACCCGCCAGATCCGGTAGCTCTGCAATACTCACAGGCGGCGCATGAAAACGCTTCGGCCCGGCCCAGCTGACCGGCGATGCCCGCTCGCCGAATACCGGATCGATCAGCCAGTACTGTCCTTCAAGACGCAGTAACAGGGTTGAGTGGCCGAGTCGGTAAATCACGCCGTTTTCGGTTTCCTGTTCCAGTTGCTCACGACTGATCGGGTGCACAGGGATAGCGCGGTCAGGCACTGACAGTGCGTGCTTTTCGGTCAGAAACTTCCAGGTGATTTTTGCAATATTCGCAAAACCGCCCATTTCGAATGATTTAGCATTTCGGAACTCACCATCACGAAACTGCTCCGATTCACTGAAATCCTGTTTTGTCTGAGTCACAGAACAACTGACGATACTCACCACGAGTACACCTCCTAACAGAGTTAAAAGCCGTTTTTTCATCTCTGACCTCAATAAGACAAAAGTAAACTATACGGTGTAGTTTATATCGAAAATTCCAAAAGTAAACTAATCAGTGTAAAATTTAATCTTAGTAAAACAGCGCAGGCAAAACAGGACGGTTAATGAATCAGAGTGAACGTAAACGGCAAGCAATACTCAGTGCCGCCATCAGTGAGTTTCTGGCCAATGGTTTCAAGGGCAGCAGTATGGATGCCATCTCAGCCCGGGCCGAGGTATCCAAACGCACGGTTTACAATCATTTTGAAAATAAGGAAGCGCTGTTTCAGGCGATCGTGATGGAGATGTTCCGTTATCTGCAGGATGAGCAATCATTCAGCTATAACGCCGGGCAACCTTTGGATGAACAGTTAAAAGTGATCGCCCGCCACAAAATCAACACGATGTCAGATCCCCATGTACAGAATCTGGTACGGGTTATTTTTGCCGAAGCGATTCACTCGCCTCACCTGATTGCCCAGGCACTGGAGCAGTATCAACAAAGCGAGCAGGCGCTGGACAGCTGGATAAAAGCCGCTATCGCCGATGGTCGGTTGCGTGAGGTGGATCCACACTATGCTGCAGAGCAACTGATGGGGCTGATTAAAGGCAGCGCTTTCTGGCCGCAACTGATTATGGGAAGACCCACTCCGGATTCAGAGCAATCGGAGCAGATTATTGAAGACAGCGTGGCGATGTTTCTGAATTACTACAGTGCCTGAACCTTGCGTATCAGGCACTGAACCGGATCATCAGTGCTGATGACCACCCTCACCGTGGGCATGGCCATGAGCGATCTCTTCGGCCGTCGCATCACGCAGATCAACGATCTCAATATCAAAGGTCAGAGTCTTACCCGCCAGCGGGTGGTTGTTATCAACCGTGACCATAAATTTACCGACTTTAACCACCGTAACCTGACGCAGACCCTGCTCAGTATTCACGGTCCCGACCATACCTTTTTGCCACTTTTTGGCACCCTGCAGGTGCTTAACCGGAATCCGCTGTTCGCAGTCAGGCAGGAACTCACCGTAGGCGTCGTTCGGCTCAAGCGTCACCGAAAAGGTATCGCCGACAGCCTTGCCGTCCATCGCTTTTTCCAGCCCTTCAATCATATTGTTGTGACCATGCAGATACGCCATCGGCGCACCACCGCGGGTGGTCTCCTCAACAGTGTTTTCAGCGTCGGTCAGGTTATAGTGAAAGCGTACAACTTTATCTTTTGCTACGGTCATAATTGTTCCAAAAGCTCATCGATTAGAGGCGGATTGTCAGCCTCGTCTGAATACATTGGTGATTATATTCGGGATTAACCGGCAAAGTCCCGTGCCGTGAGCGAAAACCGCATTCAGCGATCAGAATAAGCCCTGATCCGTTCCAGTAACGCGGTGGGGACCTCAACACCTTCTGGGTGTTGCTGTAAGCGCTCGGCTCCGGGAATTCGCCCACCAAACTCATGCTGGTAACGATTCAGATATTCATCCACGCGGCTCGCAAAACCTTTGTCACACACCATTTCAGGATTGATAGCGATCAGGAAGAAACCAATATCCAGTGGCTCGTTCCCGGCATTAAATGCCGGCGCATCGCAGGACCAGTTTGATCCGGTCAGCCCCGCCGACAACATCTCCACCATCAATGCCACATTGGTGCCTTTATAGCCACCGAATGCTAACAACGCTCCCGACAGCGCAGCAGCCGGATCCTGAGTAGGATTACCTTCAGCATCGACAGCCCAGCCCTGCGGCAGTTGTTCGCCGGCTTCATGCGCCGCTCTGACATTGACAAAGGCGGTCGCGCTGGAAGACTGATCAATGACCATTGCCGCCCCTGCTCTGCCCGGCACCGCAAACGCCATCGGGTTAGTACCGAACACCGGCTTACTGCCTCCGGGAACGGTCACTTTTGCAGGCCCGGCATTGGAAGCTGCCATCGCGATCAGCCCGTCATCAGCAAGACGGCGGACAAAGTACCCGACCACCCCGCAGGTAAAAGCATGACTGACAGAAAAAGCAGCAATACCATAGGTTTTAGCGGCTGTCATAAAAGCAGCATAGTGCTGGTCGAAGGCCGGATGAACCAGACCGGAATGGGCATTAAGACGGAACATTACCGGTGAGGGCTGCTCAAAGGTCGCGGCGGCCTTGCCATTGATACGGCCCGCCAGCATTCCTTCACAGTAGTCAGGCAGATGTCCCAGCCCGACATTACGGATGCCTTCTGCTTCTGCCGCTACAATGGATGCTGCCAGAGCAGCAGCATTCTCAGTGCTCGCGCCGCACGCTTCTGCCGCCTGTCGGGCGACATGGTAGACTTCATCCAGAGTCAGCCAGTTATTCTGTTCCATCTGTTTTCCTTTCTTTCCCCGGTCTGTCCCACGTTGTCAGAAAACATCTCTTCAAAACTGTATAAATACGACGTGAATCAGCAGATTTCGACAATCTCATACTCGCCCTGAGGCAGGGTTACCGTGTCGCCACAAAACTGGCCAACCAGGGCCCGCCCCATCGGAGCATCCGGGGTTATCACCGTCACCAGAATACCATCCGTATTGATCTGCACACCGCCTCCGGCAACACCGATGAAAAGGTGTTTCTGCTCATCCTGTGACTTCTCCAGTGTCACCAGTGCGGACAATCCTACCGGTGTATCCTGATCGAATATCCGCACCGGCATGCTGCGATAATCAGCCAGATTCATCTCCAGCTCCTGCACCCGTTTCGACTGGCCATGGGCCAGATAGGATGCTTCCAGTCCCAGAGTGTCATATTGCGTTTCAGGCACACTTTCATCGTGAATGGCCGCTTCCCGGGCTTCATTGGCTGCATCAATATTCACCTGCAGGTCGTCCTCCAGGTGGCGGATTATCTCTGCGATCAGTTCCGTTTTATCCATCATCTACTGCCTTTCTTACACAGTGTTTCAGTATCTCTCCGGATTGCGCTAAAAGAAACCACTAATTCACATACAACGACACCGTTTTATGGGACAATGCGCGGCCTGTTTTATCACACTACTCTCAAACCAGTCCGGGAAGATCTTAAACGTGCTGACGACCGCTAATATCACCATGCAGTTTGGCTCCAAGCCACTGTTTGAAAATATCTCCGTTAAATTTGGCGAAGGTAACCGCTATGGCCTGATCGGTGCCAACGGCTGCGGTAAATCAACCCTGATGAAAATTCTGGGCGGGGACCTGGAACCCAGTTCCGGTAATGTCAGCAAAGATCCTAACGAACGCATCGGTAAGCTGCGTCAGGACCAGTTCGCATTTGAAGAGTTCTCCGTGATCGATACGGTCATTATGGGCCATAGCGAACTGTGGGAAGTGAGAAAAGAGCGAGACCGCATCTACAGCCTACCGGAAATGAGCGAAGAAGACGGCATCAAAGTCGCAGAACTGGAAGTGGAATTTGCCGAGCTTGATGGCTACACCGCCGAATCACGTGCCGGCGAACTGTTGCTGGGGCTGGATATCCCTACTGAACAGCATTTTGGTCCGATGAGCGAAGTCGCTCCGGGCTGGAAACTGCGGGTGTTGCTGGCTCAGGCACTGTTCGCTGATCCGGATATCATGCTACTGGACGAGCCGACCAACAACCTGGATATCAACACCATTCGCTGGTTGGAAGGCGTACTGAATGCCCGTAACAGCACCATGATTATCATCTCCCACGACCGTCACTTCCTGAACAGTGTCTGCACCCACATGGCAGATCTGGACTACGGTGAGCTGCGGGTTTATCCGGGCAACTACGACGATTACATGATCGCCTCGACTCAGCTGCAGGAGCGCCTGCAGTCGGAAAACGCTAAGAAGAAAGCACAGATCGCTGAGCTGCGCAGCTTCGTCAGCCGCTTCTCTGCCAACGCCTCCAAAGCGAAGCAGGCTACCTCACGTGCCCGTCAGATCGAAAAAATTGAGCTGAATGATATCAAGCCTTCCAGCCGTCAGAGCCCGTACATCCGCTTTGATCAGGAGAAGAAGCTGCATCGCCTGGCGCTGGAAGTTGAAGGTCTGAACAAAGGCTACGGCGAAGAACCACTGATCAAAGACCTCGACCTGATGGTCGAAGTCGGCGAACGCATTGCGATTATCGGTCCGAACGGTATCGGTAAAACCACCCTGCTGCGCAGCCTGTTCGGGGATCTGGATATCGATTCCGGCACCGTGAAATGGTCCGAGAACAACAACATCGGCTACTACGCTCAGGATCACGCCCACGAGTTCGCCGAAGATATGAACCTGTTCGACTGGATGGCGCAGTGGACGCAGTCCGGTGCTGATGAGCAGGTCATTCGTGGTTCTCTGGGGCGGATGCTGTTCTCCCAGAACGAAATCAAAAAGTCGGTACAGGTACTTTCCGGTGGTGAAAAAGGCCGGATGCTGCTGGGTAAACTGATTCTGCAACAACCAAACATTCTGCTGATGGATGAGCCGACCAATCACATGGATATGGAATCGATTGAGTCTCTCAATCTGGCGCTGGAAAACTTCGAAGGCACGCTGATCTTCGTCAGCCACGACCGGGAATTCGTATCCTCGCTGGCGACACGGGTTATCGAACTGAATGAAGGCGGCCTGACCGACTTCCGCGGCGGCTACGAAGAGTACCTTAAGAGTCAGGGTATCGAAGGTTAAGACACCTACGAACAAGTCCCTACCGTCTCAGGCTTGCAGAGCAGTTCAAGCTTGAGGCGGCGTTTAACAGAAAAGCCTCTGCATTGCCGGGTAATCCCTCCAAGAATTAATGGTGATTACCACGTTGTCTTAATCCTTAATGAGTAAACGGTAGTACCCGACGTCGCGATTAATCCTGACTAGATGTTCTGCTGAATTTCTGGTGTTACCGTAAAACTACGACAGCCCATAACGCCAAGCAAACCGGAGCGCTTAAGCGCGTCGTTTCTTGAGCGTTTTGTTAGCCTACTTCTGCGACGTTTTCGACATGATATTTGTTATCTTTATCCAATATCAGGTCGAACATTTTATTGTAAAAATTGGTGTTTGCATCTTTGCAACTGATGATTAATTTCAGCTCAGTTGGTGCCTCACCGCTTTTCTCTGTATCCCATTTCAGAGAGTGTATTTGACCTTCATTAAAGTAATGAACGACACTTTTAGAGCTTATTTCATTTATCTCTGGCACGGTGCTAAAGCTTACACTTGAGGCCGGACGTCCAGAGTTAATCAAATTTATTTCGTAGGACACTTTCGCTCCAGATTTAGAACTCCAGCCAGCACTTGTTATCGAGAAGTTGGGACGAGCTTCTCTCAGTGCGCGAATTTCTTCAATCTCCAAAGCTTTAAGGTCTGCTTGTACTTGCTCTTTAGTGGCTTTCACTAGCTCTTTATGCTGCTCCACAGACTTCTTAAGTTCTTCGGCTTGCAATTCTAATGCTTTCGTATTCTGTTGGAGTTCACTTTGTTGCTGAATGTAACCGAGAATCAACCAAAAAAGCATAAGCGGCCCAAATACACCCGCAAAGAAATCACCAAATTCATTAAGAGGCATGGTGACTAGCTCAGGAAGACTCCCCCACCTTAAAAGCAATATCATTGCGATATATATTGCAGTAATGATTACTCCGAATTTAGTCACTGAGTCTCCTAGTAAGCTAACGCCAAGCTAAGTGGCGTACGTAGCACGTCCACTGCTTCAGCATCTTGTTAAGCATTCGCTAGATGAGTTGAGATCTCACTCAAATCAGACCGTAGCTTCTCTTCAATATCTAGATTTCTCTCGTCTAAGCTTATGAGCCTTCCATTGTTATATAGCTCCAGCACATATCGATATACCTGATTTAAAAAGCCTAGGATATCCTCGCATTCGGAAATTTTTACTTTTCCGAATAACGTTTGAGTACAGCTAGCTGAAGTGCCATCAAAATGAGCAAATACTTGGTGCCTTATAGGCTTAAAATTATCATCAAAGGTCTGTTTATATGGCTTTATTTCCATACGTAAGCGCTCAAAGTCACGCGATGTAACTTCATAAGCTTGGTCAATATAGGAATCAACCCAATCTTCGTTACCTTTTCTCTTCCGCAAAGATGGCTTTGAAAACTCCCGAATATTACCTTTACAGGTCCTAACCAGCCTAAAGATAGAAACACTCTTCGAGTTGGTATCAAAGATCCGTCCTAAGGTTATAAAGAAACTCTGCTGTAATGCATATTGAGTAATGTTCCAGTAGGTTGCGTTCCTATTGAAGCTTTTATAAGCATCTTTATTCTCAACACATATATCATGAAACGACTTCCAAGCTGCATAAGAAGCAGTTGCTTTGTTTATCTCACTTCTGAAATATTCTAGTTTCCTTACTACATCACTCACAGCTTTCCTCCTGTAGATGCTTAACAATTTATTAGTCAGCCCTTACAAGGTCTCAAAGCTTGCAAGCTTTGCCTGCCTTGTAAGGTACATTTTAAATATATGGATGAGAAACCAGGTTGCCATAGGAGCAGAAAGTATCAGGAGTCTATAGCTCGATTTGCGAGGGCAAGAGCTGTCAGAGAGGAAAAAAGGATCAATGGAGTTCATCCTGAATACCCGCCTGAATTGCCTGCCTTAAGCAGATTCATTGAAATGACAGACTATGATACGGGTACTCCAATTACCCATCGAATTTGACTATATCCTAGTCATCCATAATTGACTACTGGGTTGTTTTCTAGCTTTTTCGAGCAAGTCGCTAAGCGACGTCTAGCCACTAGCAGGAAGCGCAGCTTCCGATCCAGCCACGTCTTCTCAATGCTCGCTTCGGACTGGAGTTTAAATAAATCAATGTACCTGTTGATGGTTGAGGCTGATCAATACCTCCAGCGTAATCTCTTCAAACGTATACACTTTGCCCCCCTGAGACTGAGCAAACAGTTCCGCATGACTCTGCTTGGAAAAGCTTGCCAGTGTCGGCCCCATTGCCCCTTTCTTACCGTGGCCGATCACGTAATAAGCCTGTTTGGCATCTATGTAGGTTTCTTCATCAGGATTCTCCCAGGGGTTCACCGCCATATCGTGAACATAGGCTTCCTGAATATTGTGCTGATTCTCAGGGTCGACAATAAAAGCGAACATATCCCGGGTTGAACAGAAACGCAGGTTGCCCTGAATTCCCTTCGAATAAAGCTGTCCTTTCGGGCCCGGATAGTTGGTAATGATCATGCCGCACAGATGACACTCATCAGAGCTCTCCAGAGCCACTGCCTGCCGGATCATCGCCTGCTGAGGATCTTCATCACCGCAGCCACTCAACAGTCCAAGCGTCATTACTAACAAAGTCAGTCGAATATATGTCGCCATTACAAACCCCGCTTATTGAAAATTGCCATCGCCAGCGTCATCGGCAAAAGCAACCAGATCACCAGCCCGCCAAACAATCCTGCAGTCGTAAACTGAATCTGCTGAGCGATCGCCATCAGCCCGGTCAGGTTCTGATCGGCAAAGTAACTGATATTCACCAGCCGGAAGATATCGGTCGGGTTCAGCAACAGCAGATAGGGGAACAGCGTTTCATCCACATTGCCCTGAGTACCCACCAGCATTCCCAATAAGCCAAGATCAAACACCAACACAAAGATGAACCAGGTGATGAGGGCGATACCGGCCGCTTTCGATTTCTCAGAGACGGATGCGCTGATCACATACGCAATGGCGATAAAGACCCAGCCCAGCATGATCGCAGACGCTATAAACACGGTATAAGGTCCAATCAGCTCCGCCCAGGTCGTGGTGCCGGAAAAGGCCCCCATCATCACCGCAGATGAACCAAACCCTACCAGAGTAGAAAATGCCATCACTGCACCCTGCCCCAGCATTTTTCCTAACAGCAGTTGCCAGCGGGACAGTGGATAGGTCATCAACAACAGCAAAGTACCGTTTTCGTCTTCACCAACAATTCCATCATAAGCCAGCATCAACGCGATCAGCGGAATAATGAACACCGCCAGACTGGCAAGACTGACAATGGTGGTCGACAAAGAAGTAAAGCCGACTTTACCCGCTGCGGCAGCACCGAAATAGGCCAGCCCTATCGCCAATACCGCGAAGATAATACAGATCGACAGTACCCAGCGGTTGCGCAGGCCATCGTGAAACTCTTTATTGGCCACACTGAAAATAGCGTTCATGAGTTGGCCTCCTGTTTTATTGCTCCCTGAGATGCAATGAAGTGAGTGTACAGATCCTCAAGGGATGGCAGGTGCACATCCAGATTTTCCAGGCCAGAAAGCGACATCAACTGCTGCATCGTGGACATCTTTTCGGTCAGAGCAACATTCAGTTGTATCTGTTTCTGATCAACAACCGCGTTGGCCGCCAGGTGATCTGGTAGTTGCAGATTGTTACCCTGAAGATGGAAGGTAGCGGGCAGGTCAGCCTGCTGTCTCAGGTCATTCAGACTGCCGGAAGCAAGCAGTTCACCCTGCCCCAGAATCAGTGCCCGATCGATATACTTCTCCACCCCCGGCAGTACATGGGAGCAGAGAATTACCGTACAGCCCTGATTCTTCAGCTGTTCGATACGACGGTAAAAGTCCTGAGTCGCTATCGGATCCAATCCCACTGTCGGCTCATCCAGAAGCAGTAGTTTTGGTTCTCCGAGTAACGCCTGAGCCAGCCCTAAACGCTGACGCATCCCCTTAGAGTACGTTTTTACCCGCCGCTTAGCGGCCTGTTCGAGACCCACCTGTTCCAGTAAGCCCAGACAGCCTTTGGTGGACACGCCCTTCAACCGGGCAAAGTATCTGAGCACTTCCAGTCCGGTCAGTTGGTCATAGAAGCTGACATTTTCCTGCAGGAAGCCCAGTTTACGCCGCAGGTTCCGGGCTTCTGACTGAGTCGGATCTTCACCAAACACCCTTACCTGACCGGATGAAGCACCGATCAGGCCCAGAATCAGTTTAATGGTCGTGGTCTTGCCAGCGCCGTTATGGCCAAACAACCCCAGCACCTCGCCTTGCGGCAGTGAAAGATTCAGTTGCTTCAGTGCGCTGACGCCCTGATAGCGTTTCTCGACCTGCTGCAGCTCTACAATATTCATCATCTTTCTCTACTTATTTCTCTGCCAGTTGCGCTGAATCTGCAACCGGCTTAATAACTGAGTGATCCAACCCTTCCGGCACTGCCATCAAAGGGTGGCTGTCCACCACGCCGGGGGACTTCAACACCGGAAACTGACGCTGCACCCAACGCAGCGTTTCCACAGCCGGGCTGTTCAGCAGCAGCTTGGCGGATGGAAACTTCCACAACAGGCGATCCACACTGTCGTTCGGTTCATATTCAACATCGCCGATACCATCGCCATCCATATCCCAGCCCAGATAATCACTCCAGAAATTACCCACACCATCACTGGACCAGTCCTGTTCGCGGGTGGCGACATACTTAACCTGTTCTTTGTTACTGATAAAGGCGTTGCCGCTCAGGATGTTATCTTCCGATCCTGCGGTCAGGTGTATCCCCATATCACTGTTGGCAAACAGGTTGTCACGGATATCGTTGAACAGGGAGTTGTAGATAAACAGCGCTTTGCCTTCCAGACCGGTCTGATTGGTCTGCTTCTGCATATGGGGATTACGGTTGTTCTGAATCCCCTCGACCCGGTTCTCCCGAATCTCTGAATTGGTGATGTAATTCATCAGGATGCCGTAATTGGCATCGTTCAGGGAGCGGTTACCAATCACCGTCAGGTACTTCGACTGCATCAGCGCATAGCCGGTACGGGTGTTGGTGGTCACATTGTCCTGGACCAGATTGTGGTAAGAATACATATAGTGCACGCCGTAACGCAGGTCGTGCAGGTAGTTACCTATCAGCTCATTGTTGTTACTGGTATCGATGTAGATACCGTCACGGCTATGCCAGACCTCGTTATCGCGGGCTACAGCGCCGCTGACATTGTAAAGGTGGATACCGTTGCCCCGGTCAGATGAGCGCAAAGACAGATCGCCTTCAATTTTATTGCCTACGATCTGAGTACCTTTTGCTGCATCGACCCATATACCAAAGCCGCCACCCTGCAGATAGTTATTCGCTATCCGCACATCGGCCGCTGCCCTGGATACAAAAATACCGGAATGAAGTTCGGTCAGATCTTCACCCCAGTTCTGAATTCTTAAGTTCGTAATGTATGTATCTGCCGCATCGACCTGTAAGCCGTGGCCTTCTCCGGCAGCATCAATAACTGAATTACCACTGCCACGCAGTTCAATGCCCGTGAGAATGGTATAGCTCCCGCTGTAGACCCCATCAGCCAGCACCACAACATCACCGTCGACGGCATTATTCAGCACCTGCTGCAGATCATCCGACGGAGTCAGATGCACCGTTGCAGCCTGGGCCGATATCGCCCACAGACACACGGAAGCAAGGCTGAAGCGGTTAATGAGAGTCATGTTATTTTCCTATCGATCTTAACGCCGACCCCCGCTATTTATCGACGGGAGCCGGACCAGCAGGGATTCAACCCCTGCTTATTGTTGCCAGCATCTGAGCCCTTAAGCAGGCTCCACCAGCATGCGACCACGCATCTCCATATGCAGCGCATGGCAGAACCAGTTGCAGTAGTACCAGTGCACCCCGGGCTTGTCCGCCATAAAGGTGATAGAAGCGGTCTGCTGCGGCGAGATCTCCATCTGTGCACCGTGGTTTACCATACAGAAGCCGTGGGTCACGTCTTCGATCTGGTCCAGGTTAGTGATGATAACGGTCACTTCATCACCCTGCTTAACGGTAAACTCGTTCAGGCCAAAGTTAGGCGCAACCGAGGTCATGTAAACACGCACTTTGTTGCCGTCACGGATGACCTTGCTGTCTTTTTCCAGAACGATGCCGTCTTTCTCAGCCATCTTAACGGTAGAAGCAAAAGTCGGATCTTTACGGTCATACAGTTTGCGGGTCTTCACCTTAGAGCGGTGTACGATCATACAATCGTGCGGCTCGGCGTATGTCGGACCATCATGCACCAGGATCATCTCGTCACCGGAGATATCGATCAACTGATCGTTCTCTGCATGCAATGGACCACACTTCAGGAAGCGGTCTTTGGAGAACTTCTGCAAAGACACCAGATACTTACCGTCCGCATCACGGGTTTCTCCCATGGTGGTGTGGTTGTGGCCTGGCTGATAATGCACGTCCAGTTTCTGCAGAATGTAATCAACTTTCTCACCGTTGTAGAAACGGATCGCTTTCTCTACATCCCACTTACATACCTGGCTGTCGATAAACAGCGTGGTGTATGCATTGCCGCGACCATCAAATGCGGTATGCAGAGGCCCCAGACCCAGCTCAACTTCAGCGACGACTGTGTCGCGTGGCTTGATTTCATCAGCAAACAGGGCGTCAAACTTATCCAGCTGGTACACAGTTACGGTTGGCGACAGCTTACCGTTGGCTACCGCATACTTACCACCAGGCGCAGTATTGATACCGTGAGGGTTCTTCGGTGTCGGAACATAACGGGTCAGTTCAGAACCTTTGCGACCGTCCAGTACAGGGACTTTGGAGTCGCCCAGGGTGGTGAAGTTACCGGCTTTTACCGCTGCTTCGATGCGCTCGATGTTGAAGATAACCAGGTGGTCACGCTCGTTACGCATAGAGCCCGGCAGGTCGATCGCACCTTCTGAGTTATAGCAGGTCGAGAACGCGTACTTACCGGTGTAGTCGGCATCGGTGTTATCCAGGTTACCGTCAACAATGATCTGCCAGTCCACTTCCATGGTTTCCGCATTCACACCGGAGAACATGGTGTAGTAGCCTTCAATATCATCCATATTCAGGCCGTTATTCGGATGCGGCATACGGAATTCGGCGTTAGCAAACACGTACTTGGTATGAGGCACCTTCTGCACCCGCAGACCATGAATCGCCTGACAGTTAGGAATGGTGGTGATCTTGTCGGTCTTCATGATATCACCGCGGATACGGGCAACACGGGTGTTGGCCTTATCGTTGATGAAGATGTACTTACCGTCGTACTGACCATCTGTCATGGACATATGCGGGTGGTGAGAATCGCCGTTCTGCGGCGCATTTTCACCCAGCACTTCTTTAGATTCGTTAGTCAGACCCCAGCCAGTTGCGCTGTCGACATTGAACACGGGAATTCGCATCAGTTCGCGCATTGATGGCAGACCCAGAATACGTACCTCACCAGAGTGGCCACCACTCCAGAAACCATAGTACTCATCCAGTTCACCCGGGCCGACACTGTGATTTGAGTTGCTTGCAGCCTGCGCAGTAGAAGGAATCAGAGCACCACCCATGGTCGCGCCCATCGTACCGGCGGCACCCAGCAGTGCCGCAGAACCGCCCAGGAACAGGCGTCGGCTGACCTTCACATGCTCAGAGGCATTTGGATCCTCTGTATCAATTGCAGGCAGGTTTTTATCGTTTGGATCTATCATGGTATTGATCTCCACAATGCGCGCCGAATTCTGTCCGGCACATTTTTTTATGCGCCCGACTTAACTGCCGGATCATCTATTTGTACTGCCGGGATAGAATTCAGGGCAGCATTTTGCTTCGCTTTCTTACGTTTTTTCTGAACCAGCGGGGGACACTTGTCGTCCCGATAGTAGGTCATCTGGCAATCCAGACACTGGTGGCACTCATTGCCATTAATGGTGCCGTCAGGATGGATAGCCTGAATTTCACATTCGTTTGCGCAGATTTTGCACGGCTGACCGCATTCTTTACGGCGTTTCAGCCAGTCGAACAACCTCAACCGGGCTGGAATCGCCAGCGCCGCGCCCAGCGGGCAGATATAGCGGCAGTACACTTTGCGGGTAAAAATGGAGACGATCAGCAGGAATACTGCATAGAAGACATAACCCCAGTCCCGCTGGAACTTCAGCAGGAAAGTCGTTTTGAAAGGCTCAATCTCCGCATACTTTTCCGCCTCAGCCAGTGACTCCAGTGAGATCGCAAACAGGCCTAGCAGGATTACATACTTCACCGCCCACAGGCGCTCATGGACCGCAAACGGCACCTCCAGCTGTTTTATCTTCAGCTTACGGGCCAGCTCATTGATCAACTCCTGCAATGCTCCAAATGGACAGAGCCAGCCACAGAAAATACCCCGCCCCCACAGCAACATAGTCATGGCTGTAAAGCCCCAGAGAATGAACAGCATCGGATCAAGCAGGAACAGCTCCCACTGGAAGTCGCCCTTCAGAGCGTGAACAAAGGTAAACACGTTCACCACCGACAGTTGCCCCAGGGTGTACCAGCCAATAAAGAACACGGTGAACAGCAGATACAGGCGACGGAAGGTATGCAGGAAACGCGGGTAGCGTACCAGGATGTCCTGAATGAAGATCACGATGAACAACACTCCGAGCGCTACACTGAGCACGCCGATCTGGAAGGCGCGGTCTTTCCAGATAGAGACCCACAATGGTTCCGGTTCTGGCTCAACAATGGGTTCAGGTCGTTCGATATAGGCTTCCGGGGTAACATAATCGCCATAGAAACTGGTAAATATGCTGTCCAGAGCGCCAACCTGACGGCGTACCAGCAGCTCTATCTGCCAGGGTGTACCCGGGTCAAATTCATACTGATTACGGACAATAAAGATCGCCATCTCCCTGAAGCCCGGGAAGCCGTCGATATAG
>JAOXSA010000156.1 GCA_025800245.1 Amphritea sp.
GCAGTGATCTGAGGCTAATCACGGATGAGGATGTACGACGAGCTGAGAAAAGCTTAAACCTGAGGCCTCGCAAGTGCCTTGGGTTCAGGCAGCCAGAAAAAGTATTTCGGGAATACCTTCAGGCTGCATAAAGAGAATGTCGCACTTCAAAGTTGAATTCGCGGGTACGTGGTTCAAATAGGTTGGAAAAAGCTGTTGGAGAAAATAAAGCCTCTAAGATTTATCGCTCTATTGATGACAATAGAACTGAAACTTGGGTAGTTAGAACCCTGCCAGATGGAAGCTCTAATGTTAGAGTCCTTGATGCAAATGGTAATTATGTGAATGACTTGAATACATCTTCGATTCTTTCCGAGCTAAGTACGAGTTTGAATGGAATAAGGCCGTGATAAGAGCACCTATAGGAAATTTTGACTATTGGGATGAATGGGTTAAATTTTCAGAGGACAGAATCAAAGAGGATTTAGAAAGAATAAGTACTCCATCCAAAAATCCTGTCTATCGACCGCAGTTTATATTTAATTTGACAATGGAGTTTCCTAGGGCCGTATTGAGGTATTATTCAAGAGGAGACCTATTATCTGAAATACCCCAAAACTTTGACAGTTTGTTAGATACTTGGGAGTTATCCAACAAATTAGCTAAAGAAATTTGTTTACAACATAACCTGGAAACATGTCGTGACTGGCATTTTTCCTTGTCTGATTTGAATCACTATAACTGGTGCTTTTGGTTAGTCGGATTAGCACTTTGCCTGGATATCCCAGATGATCAATGGCAGCGCCTGATCCTTCTGATTGGAGAAGAGGGCGAGGATGTTTTACTTGATCGGGTGATTGCAAGCCGCCAATCCGACCGAAAAATTGGTACAAACCTACTTCATAAAAAGCCATATCAGCGTTTGCTGACAGCTCTGAATGCCCCAGAAAATGAACAACCTGAGCTTCTTCGACTGTTTGTTGAAAACTGGTACAAAGAGTTGGATAGAAAAGGTAAGGATCAACTTTGGTGGTATATCTATGGTGATCCTGAAAAGCATCCCCTGGAAATGGGCAGTTACTTTGGTCGCTGGTGTTTGGAAGCGGTGGCGGTAGTAAAAGCATTTGGGATTGATGATAAATTATGTTTGGGACATGAGCATTATCCAGGAGACTTATTACGTCCTGAAGGTCCAACCACGCATCCGATTAGACAGGATACAGACGTGAGGAATACCCCAGGAAAGAGCTGGTTTAAAAAGCTTTTAGGGAAATAGTAATTGAGCGTAACGGGGGCAGGTCTCACATTTTCCTTCTGAAACACCTATAACAAAGACAACCAGAGCCGCAGTTCCAGTGCCGGTATTGGTGTCTCTATCGGTTCCGATGGCCTGATTCTGTATGTAGAAGGCAGTAAGAGTCGGGGTGAGATCAATCAGACTTCCGATCAGTATCTGGAGACGCAGCTTAACCCAAAGCAAGCCGCCAGCCTCAGCTCTGGTGGCGACACTTCACTGAATGGCGCTCAGGTTTATGCCGGTCAATATCAAAGCCATCGATCCTGCAGCTGATTCCGACTTGCAAACGATAAAAGAGTAGCCGGGCCTGTTGGATTTTGAATTGAAACTGCAAGATGCTATCAGGTAGTCGGATATCTTTATATTAGAAATGGTTTTGTTATTAACTGTTTGTTTTGTAGTGGACTTTTGTTAGTTTCTTCTACTCTGGAAAGGGTATCTCCGGATGCGTCTTTGCGGATTTAGCAATTTAGAAGGAACTAACGATGACAACTGATGTTTATGAAACCCCGCGAGCAGATCTGACTAAAGATTCTGCTGAGATTATTCCGCTTTCCCTGGCACAGGTTCTGTTCTCTTTTCAGGGACGGATTCGTCGTAAAGCCTATTGGCTTGCAAGTCTGGGCATTATCATCGCTTATATCACGCTGGCGGGAATCCTACAGGCTGTCGGCTTATCAGAGTCGGTACTGACCCTGGTGTTGGGAGTGCTCTATATCCCTGTGGTCTGGATATCTCTGGCTATTCAGGCTAAGCGATGGCATGACCGGAATAAGAGTGCCTGGTGGATTCTGATCAACTTTGTCCCTGTCATAGGTTCAATCTGGGCGTTGATTGAGAATGGTTTTCTGGCCGGTGACGAGAGTTCAAACAGCTTTGGCGCGCCGAGCGCTTAACGGCTGAGTGCTATCAGAAAGTGGATGCCTGCGGTCTGACCACAGGCATCCGGTCAATTACGCCGGATCGGGACGGGGCGTATCTTTAGTGGATGGTGGTAGTTGCGGAAGCTGGAAGCTTGGCTGATCACCGGTCAGAGTCTTCAGAAACGCGACGATCTCTTCTACTTCTTCAGGTTTCAGCTCTTTGCCCAGTTGCAGTTCGGCCATCACGCTGACGGCTTCATCCAGGTTCCAGACTGCGCCGTCGTGGAAGTACGGGTAGGTTAATTCTACGTTGCGCAGGGTCGGTACCTTGAATTTGAAACGGTCGATCTCCTGACCGGTTACGGCGGAAAGCCCCGCAGCAGGGTTGTCAGTCTTGTAAGGCTTAATCAGCCCCATTTTCTGGAATGAGTTCCCCCCGAGTGCCTGACCGTTGTGACAGGCGGTGCAACCAATTGCCTTGAAGCGCTCATAGCCTGCTTTAGCTATTCCAGAGATGGCATCCTGTTCACCTTTCAGGTAGCGATCGAAGGGGGCGTTCGGGGTCACCAGGGTTTCCTCGAATGCTGCAATCGCATCGGTGACCTGATCGATCTCGACAGTATCGGTGTTGTAGACCGCCTTAAACGATGCTTTGTATTGCGGGATGGTATCCAGCACGTTGACTGCAAGCTGGTGGGTGAAGCCCATTTCAAGCGGGTTGGCAATGGGGCCTCCCGCCTGTTCCTGCAGGTCTTTAGCCCGACCGTCCCAGAATTGAGCGATGTTCAGGCTGCTGTTCAGTACCGTCGGCGCGTTGATCGGCCCCAGTGCCCAGTTATGCCCGATGGAGGTCGGCATATTGTCTGTGCCACCCATGCTCAGGTTGTGGCATGAGTTGCAGGATATAAAGCCTGATTTGGATAGCCGGGGATCGAAGTACAGCTGTTTACCCAGCTCAACTTTGGCGGGGTTATCGGCCTGATAGGGTTCGATCGGTTGAACTGGCTCGTTTGCCATTGCGGGAAATGCGGTCAACAGACCCAACAGGGCCAGACCAGAGTGTCGTTTCATGGTATAAATCTCCATTGTGAGCCCGCAGTGCGACTGAGTCTCCGACGCAGCCTGCCAGTTGAGACGGTGGCCTGGTCGCCTGTGCGGTTCCGCTTTTCAGCCTTCAGTGGTCATAAAGGCTGCCTTTTCCAATACCGTTGCCGGTACCGACACAGTAGAGCCTCATAAGGAATGGGGACCTGACCTGTATCAATGGTCTTGATTAGCTTTGGCTATGCGCTTAATAGCCATTACCTATTCACACAGAAATTACTGCACTGTGACTGATAAAATCAGTACTCAAGTACCATAGCTCGTGGGCCTGAACTCTGTAGACTCAGAAGTCGGGCGGCTAATCAGAGGCACGGCAATGGGAACAGTCAGAACGCTTATTCTGGGAATGTATCTGGTGTCGTCTGCTGCGATGGCAGACCTGTCAGCAGGTTCCTATGAGATTGTACTGCTTGATAAGCAACAGGCAGGCACAGTGGTAGGTACTCTGAATCTGAAGCACCGCTCGGAAAGCTTTGAGTACGCTCTGCATATGCACCATGAACAGTTCCAGGATTACTTCCTGTCAATGAAAGAGATGAAGTGCCTGGAGGGCCCGGAGCTCTGGTGTCATCTGCCTTACCCCTACCCGCAGCCACGCACCATTTCTATCGAAGATATGAGCTGGTTGTCCCATGATCTGTTGTTTATGTTCAAGAAGCCAGAGGAATTCGGCGCTAACTTCTGGAATGGTATCTATTACCGGCTGCAGATCAGCGGTGATGAGATCAGTGGGCAGGCTCAGGCTGTAGATCTGAATATGCTGGCTTCGCCTCCGGAAAATGCGGATCAGCCGCCACTGGGCGAATTTGAACGAGATGAGATCGACAGAGATAAACGCTGGTTGCCGGATCTCATCATCAGGCCGGTTGAGACAGACTGAGCAATACCCATTCCGGTTAGCTGACTCTGATCAGAATGCTCTCATGGCGACGCTGAAACGCGACAGTTGATCAATCTCAGGATACACTTACAGTCTGTAGCGTTTTGCTGGACAGTCAGGGGTATCTGAATATGCTGAATCCGGAGCACCGGGTGCTGGAAGATAAAGACGGGCTCGTGCCACTACAGAAGTGGCAGAAAACCGTTGATGTGATGGCGCGTATCTTCAATGCTCCGGCAGGATTTATCGTTCAGTACTGTCCTGATGCCTATCAGGTTGTTATCTCCAGTGATCAGGAATCCAACCCTTATGAGGCGGGCTGCCTGATTCCTCCGGAAACCAACATTTTTTGTAAGAAAGTGGTTGAGGAACAACAGGCGCTTTATGTGCAGGATGCCCCCCTTGATCCGGTGTGGGATACCAACCCGGAAGTAGTGGAGGATGGTTTCCGTTCCTATCTGGGTTTGCCGGTATGCTGGCCTGATGGTGAGCCTTTCGGAACGATCTGCGTGATGGATTTTGAGCGCACCGATTATCAGAATGATTACGTAGATCTGATCGCTGAGCTGAGGGATCTGATCCAGGCGGATCTTGAGATCCTGACTCAGTATCAGGAACTATCCAGTCTGGCGATGACTGATGAACTGACCGGACTCTATAACCGTCGTGGTTTTCTTTCGGTAGCGCGCCGTTATGTTGCTCTGGTGAACCGTTCTGGCCTGACGCTGGGGATGCTCTATCTTGATATGGATGGTCTGAAGAAGATCAATGATCAGCAGGGTCATGCGCAGGGCGATTTTGCCCTGAAAGCACTCGCACAGGCGATGCAGGAATCTCTGCGGGAAAATGATATTCCGGCGCGTTTATCCGGCGATGAATTTGTAATGCTGGCTGTTGTCAGCTCTCAGTCTGAGCTGAATGAGATCGCTCAACGGGTTGAACAGGCGATGTCTGATCGCGACCTCAGCGTCAGTATCGGTCAGGTACTGATTGCTGATCCCCGCCGTTCACTGGAATACTGGCTGGATCAGGCTGATGACCGGATGTACCAGCATAAACGGGCTAAAGCCGCGCATAGTTGAGTGTCTCTCCTCTTTTTCTGCTTCTGTTCATTCTCTATTCGTTCTGACTGCCATACCCTTATCGATTCTTAACAGACAGTTGTACAAAGAAGCGAGGGAGTAGGGATGAAAAAGCTTGTTGTCTTGAGTGTCATGGCCCTGACAGGTTGTGTTGCAGGAACCGCCACGATTAAAAAACCGGATGGTTTACAGGATCAGCCACCGCAGGTACTTAAAACCGAGGGAGCATTCTGGGGCTTGGGGCGTAAGGGAGCTTTCCAGCTGGGGCAGGAGTACAGTGGTCGTTATGATCGTAACGCCTCATCCAGTAGTTGGCTGGGGGATTTTATCAACACCAGTAAGTCCAGCATGGCCGCTGAGGTGGTGAACAACCAGACCGAACAGCGCTGGCAATTGGTGTGCAGTGGTGGGGGAACTGGCGTTAATCTGAGTATCTTCAGCTTTGGTGGTGGCGATCCATATAGCTGTGATATCTACCAGGGGCAGAGTAAGGTTGGCCGTTATCAGATCAGCGAGAATAAAAAATTGTTGGATCTGGGGCCTACCGGAAAAGTAACGGGTCAGTTTAATCTGGGAACTCAGCGCTACCGTTTTGAGTCTGTACATGAGGCCGAGGGAAGTTTCATTCCGGTCGACACGGCGCTTGGATATTATTTCTACAGTGGCGGTCAACTGGTTGCAGCGGTGCAGACCAATGGCGCGATCAGCCTGCAGCATAAACCGTTACAGGACGTGACGAAAAAGGATGCGTTGGTACTGGGTATGGTTGCCAGTGCACTGAGTTGGCGAACTTCTGAATAGTTGGCGGGCTTCTGATTAATAGGCGGACTTTTGAATAGTCGACAGACGTTCCGATAAATCTGAAAAGGAAAGGGAGTATGCAGATGAAAGGGCTGAAAGTACTGGCCTGTGTGGCAGGTTTTACGGCCTGTGGTCTGGAGGCAGGACAAGCTGAGGTGGTGGATGCCGTAGTGCATCAGCAGGGAGCTGGTACCTACCGCTTTGATGTTACCCTGCGTCATGCTGATACGGGGTGGGATCACTATGCCAACCGTTGGGATGTGCTCGGACCGGATGGTGAAGTGCTGGGAACCCGGATTCTGCATCATCCTCATGTCAACGAGCAGCCATTTACCCGTTCACTGTCCGGAGTCAGAATTCCGGCTCATGTGAATCAGGTCTGGATCAGGGCTTCAGATTCTGTACATGGCGATTCGGAACAGCTTTATCCACTGACACTGGAGCAGAAATAGCCGCTGATCATCGCCGTTACCGCCTGTGCTGCAGCTGTCACTTCCGGGCTCGGATCTGACAGCGGTGTAAGATTAGCCAGTTGAATCAGATAGCATTCAATCTCGGGTAGTGGGTGGTCTACAGTGACCGCAAGCTGAAGAGTTTCTGCCAGTCCCAGCTGATGACTGGATCGCTGTTGCAGTTCGGCACTGGTCAGTAATTCTGCAAGCGTCAGGTGCTTTACTTCGCCAGGCTGCCAGCCAGCATCACAGGCATCAACAAGAATCGCCTTATCGCAGTTGCTCAGATAGTTAAGCAGAGCCGGGCCGGGCCGATCCAATCGCAGCAGTTCTGCTGGGATGTCCGGCAGTTGTTGCAGGTGTTCGATCACCTTCCAGCCCACCTGATCATCACCGTGAGGTGACCCCAGCCCGATAATTCTGATACAGGGATTATTCAGCGCACTACTGCTCAATGTCGCACCGTATTCAGTTTCAGGAAGTGGGTGGCGCAGGAGATGCAGGGGTCGTAATTACGAATCACTTTTTCACAGTGCAAGCGAATCTCATTATCACTATTATCCAGTCCGAAACGGGTCAGCGAACGGTGCAGATCTTCCTCAATACGGGCCTGATTCTGGCTGGTGGGGGGCACTAACCGGGCTTGTCTGATAATGCCCTGATGATCAGTTTCATAATGATGCCACAGTAATCCGCGAGGGGCTTCACTCCAGCCGTAGCCATGGCCTGCGCACGGTTCGACGTCGACATAGCTTTGTGCCGGTGCACTGTATTGATTCAGAATAGTGATCGCTTCGCGCAGTGCAAAGCAGATCTCAATGCCCCGTGCCAGCATACTGTCGAACATATTATTACTGGGGAAGCGATCAGCGAATTTCTGCAGCAAGGGCTGCATTGTCTCTGGCAGTGTCGCAGAGTTCATATTCAGTCGTGCCAATGGGCCGACCAGGTAAGGGGCACCATCCATATGACTCCACAGTGCTGTGGATTGTGGCTGGTGAAACTCGGTGAAGTGCTGCTCATACTGCTCTGGCTGTAACTGCAACCCGGTACTGCTGATCAGTTCGCCACTCTCGACACCATAGCCGTTGCTACGAAGCGCGGTGCAGTGAAACTGCTGTGGATCATCCGGTATATTGACCGTTGCCAGCCATTCGCACATCGCCTCGGCCTCAGGAAGCGCTTCCTCCAGCAGGCCCTGTAGCTGTTCCAGTCGTTGCTCGTCCGGCGCTTTGTGCAATCCTCCAACCCGGATAGCGACCGGGTGGACCGAGCGGGCACCTATCACCCGCATAATTTCATTGCCCAGATTCTGCAGTTTTAACCCCCGGCGTACCTCGGTCGGATAGTCCTTTGCCATCGCAATACCGCTTTCGTAACCAAAGAAGTCCGGCAGTGCCAGCAGATGGATATGCAGGGCGTGGCTTTCGATCCATTCGCCAAGATAGATAAGGCGTCGCATCTGCCGAACCCAGGCATCAGGCTCAATACTGAATATCGATTCAAGCGCATTCACGGCACTGACCTGATACGCCACCGGACAGATACCGCAGATGCGGGCAACAATATCCGGAATCTCATGCCAGGCCCGCCCCTCCAGAAATTTTTCGAAGAAACGTGGCGGTTCGTAGATTCGCAATTGTAATTTTTCGATACGACTGTCCCGTATTTCAAGATCCATCGCACCCTCACCTTCAACCCGCGCCAGAATGGGGACGGTCAGCTTGAGGTTTCGTTTACTCATGTTCGCCAGCCTCCCGGGTGTCTGAGGTGGTTTGGATGTAATGGGTTGGATGGATCAGTTGAAACCGCCGCTGTATCTCGTCAGGTAGCAAGCCTAATCCGCTGAAGCGGCGACTCAGTCCGGTTACATTGGTGTTTTCCGCAGGACCGTAACAACCAAAGCAGTCACGTCCGAATTGCGGACAGAGGGCGCCGCAACCGGTGCGGGTGACAGGTCCCAGACAGGGCTTGCCTTCGGTGACCAGAGTGCAGACCACCTGCTGCTGTTTGCAGCTCATGCAGACTTTGTCCTGATTGTCTTTCGGACTGACGCCGCGCAGCAGTGAATTAACCAGCTCGATAATCTGATTGCTGTTGATCGGGCAGCCCCAGAGCTCGAAATCGACCCGGACATAATCGTCAATGGCTCCGGACTGTTCGAGGGAGTCGATATATTCCGGCTGGCCATAGATCTGAGCTGGCCAGTGTGCCGCATCCCGGGCCAGATTTTTCAGTGCCTGAATACCGCCGGAGGTTGCGCAGGCACCTATGGTAATGAGGTACTCGCTGTTATCACGGATGGCTCTGATTCGTTGCTGATCATGAGCCGTAACCACACTGCCTTCGATAAAGGCGATATCCACCCTGGCATCCTCAGAGACAGGGCCGGCTTCGGCAAAGTGGATTATGTCGACCCGTTCGGCCAGATCCAGCAGGGTATCGCCCATATTCAGAAAGGCCAGCTGGCAGCCATCACAGGAGCTGAATTTATGGATCGCAACTCTGGGTTTATCTGCCATATTCATAACCCCCTGGCGCCTAATCGCTCACGTATCTGTGGATAACTGAATACCGGTCCGTCTTTGCAGATAAACTCGCTGCCATACTGACAATGGCCACAGTGGCCTACTGCGCACTGCATATTGCGCTCCATACTCAGGTAGATCCGTTCCTGTCTTAGCCCTGCTTCAGCCAGTCCGGCTGCTGATGCCTGCATCATGCCTTCCGGGCCACAGAGCATGGCATAAGCGTTGTCTGGCCGGACGATGCTCCGGCCGAACAACTCAGTCACTCTGCCCTGATGGAAAGGCCACAATGCTCCGCCCTGATCGGCCGCGATCAGCACCTGTGTATCTGG
>JAOXSA010000189.1 GCA_025800245.1 Amphritea sp.
GCCTAGGTCGAGAGAATGTCCAAACACAACACCCCCGGCTATGCTCTCGACCTGACCTGTGCCTGCGGGCGTCAGGTGACGCTCTATGAGCAAGAGGGGGAAGCTCCTTGGATCAACCAGTTCACCCGCGCTGATTTCGTCCGGTTCCGCTGTAAGAGCTGTGGTCGTAATCCGGTTGACATGATCAAGCGATGGGAGAGCGGGGCAGATTGGAATTCAAGCAATTGAGGCGAAAAGAACAAAGAGGGAAGCGCCCCCGTTTCGCCCCCGTTTCAGCTTCTGCAACACCTTCAAGGCGGGCCTAAATAAAGAACAAACCGCGTTCTTAGACGGAACAAACCCACTAGCGCTGCCCTCCGAAGGCATGGCTCTCTCTTGTTTTGGCCGTAGTGTCGGTGCGAAAACAGGTATATTTTCGTGGGACACCCGCCTTCTAAGCTATTGATTTTGCTAGAGCGGTTTTTTGCGCGCCGTGGGACACCTCAAGTCTGAAAAGCAAGAACTTTTCCCCAGAACAAGCAAACCCTCCGGGCCTACAAAATCCCTTTATATTTCTGGTGGTTGCGCGGTTTTCGTTGATTTAGCGTGTGTGACACCTGCAGCTATTGTTCGGGCTTTGAACGACATACCCTATACTTAAGAGATAGATTGGTCGATTTTGAAATCTGTTGATCGGGAGATGTTGCGAAATGGGCCGGAAAACATGAATTTTGAACATTCTTTTAGCGGCATTTCTGCGCTGCGGCATCTAAATACATTGTAATTGCGGTATGTACGGTATCATTTTGAAATTAAGTGACTTTCACCACTTCTCTGTTCAAAATTATCCTTTGGCAAGGTCCATGTACCCTCTGATTTTGTTACTTTTGCACCGCCACACATAGGCAAAAGGGAGCGGCCTGCGGCCTTAAACCACAGGCAAAGAGGCCGTTTTTCTATGTGCCAATCAATGTGAGGTGACTTTTGCGAACAGGTTTAAACATTCAGGTGCGGGCCATCCTTAGCGGGAGGCCACGTCGGCGTGAATATTAAGCCGTTCGTGACGAGTCATCTGTACCCCCCACACAAGATTAATGAGTGAAGGCCAAGAGTATGACCATAAAAACCCGTCTTTCTCTGACTTTTGTACTGATGTCGGCGCTGTTTATCGGCATCGGTGCGCTGGCGCTCTACGAACTCCGTCAGGTGCAGCTGCGCGGCGAACATATCGTGGACAATGATGTCGCCATTCTAGAAAAAATTGATGATCTGGCTACTGTTCAGGCCAAGATCGAAACCAGCATTCGCAACTATATGCTGGTGAATGATCGTGAAT
The DNA here is from genome assembly GCA_025800245.1 of Amphritea sp. Taxonomy (GTDB): domain Bacteria; phylum Pseudomonadota; class Gammaproteobacteria; order Pseudomonadales; family Balneatricaceae; genus Amphritea. The sequence goes on from JAOXSA010000189.1 coordinate 1,316, forward strand.
TACGTAAGTCGCTTAAGGCCGAAATGACCGAACTGAAAGCGCACCAAGAAGCGTTGATCGCTGAAGCTGAGGTAATTGCATATGGTGCGGCTCCGGCGATGCCAGAGACGTCTTCAGAAGGTGATGCTGCTGTGTCAGAGACGGCAAGCGCGCGTGTTTCCAAAGATGTTGCAATGGCCGAGTTCCTGACCAGTTACCAAGAGTTGAAGGCTGCATCTGAGCGCATCAACAAAAAGGTAATGAATGTTCTGGTCTTTGGCAGCAGCGACATGGCGGCGACCATTTTGGTGAATGAGGCCGCCAAGGTCGACAAGTCGATGGAAGAAATCGTCAATAAGATCACCGTAGAAAAAGATACTGCGATGCATGATGCGGTCGCAGAAGGTGAGGCCATTTATAATCAGGCCTTCATGATGATGTCTGCGATGGTCGCTGCGGCTGTCGCGATTGGTGCAATTGCTGCCTGGAGTATCATCGTGCCGCTGAACCGTGGTTTCAAGCTGGCGATTGGGCTCAGTCAGGATGTGGCCAATAGTGATCTGTCGAAAACGGTTATACATAAAGAAAAAGGTGAGCTGGCTGACCTGCTGGATAACCTTAACCTCATGGTGGGGAATCTGCGCGGCGTTGTGTCAAACGTTTCTGAGGGCGCGCGCTATGTGTCGACTGGAGCCAGCCAGATGGCTGAGGCTTCTGTTGGGATTGCGGATGGTGGTTCCAAGCAGGCGGGTGCGACAGAGGATGTGTCGGCTTCTGTTGAGCAGATGACCGCCAACATCGGCCAGACTGCTGAAAATGCACAGGAAACTGAGAAGGTTGCGCTGGATTCGGCTGAGGAAGCGCGCAATTCTGGTGCGGCGGTGAAAGAGGCGATGGAAAGCTTGAACA
>JAOXSA010000221.1 GCA_025800245.1 Amphritea sp.
GATCGGCGACAAAGTGCAGCTGGTGGGTGACGACCTGTTCGTAACCAACACTAAGATTCTGGCACGCGGTATCGAGCAGAGCATTGGTAACTCTATCCTGATCAAGTTCAACCAGATCGGTTCTCTGTCCGAGACCCTGGATGCGATCAAGATGGCGAAAGATGCTGGCTTCACCGCAGTCATCTCTCACCGTTCCGGTGAAACCGAAGATACTTTCATTGCCGATCTGGCGGTGGGTACTGCAGCGGGTCAGATCAAGACCGGTTCCCTGTGCCGTTCTGACCGTGTAGCGAAGTACAACCGTCTGCTGCGCATCGAAGAAGAGCTGGGTGCTGGCGCGATCTACAACGGTCTGTCTGAAATCAAAGGTCAGGGTTAATTCCCGACTGATCTGTGATGACCGATCTGTTATAAAAAGAGGGGCTTAGGCCCCTTTTTTTACAGAGGAGAGGTTTTGACAACAGAGTGTTGTTCGAAGCAGATCATAAATGTTGAGAAATACCTGAGAGTGTCTGACTGATGTTTCGCTGGATTATGCTGTTATTGCTTCTGTGCCTGACCGGGCTGCAGTACCGGCTATGGTTTGGTGAAGCTAACCTGATGGAAGTTCAGGCGCTGCGCGAAAATATTGAGCAGCAGAGATTGGAAAATGATCGTCTGGTGAGTCGGAATCATCAACTGGATGCCGAGGTCAAAGACCTGAAACAGGGACTGGAAGCGCTGGAAGAGCGTGCCCGTCATCAACTGGGTATGGTCAAAGAGGGGGAAACCTTCTTTCAGTTGGTACCCAGGCTTCAGGAACAACAGTCAACAACACAGCAGTAGTGGATTAGTTAGCGTTAATGAATTTTCCTGAACACCTTGAATATCTGTATGGCGAACCG
>JAOXSA010000227.1 GCA_025800245.1 Amphritea sp.
TAGTTTATGATCGAAAGCGGCATGGATGATCTGGATCAGGCGATCTTAGCTGTGCTGACACGTGACGCCCGGATCAGCTGGAAAGATCTTGCACAAGAGGTGGGTGTCTCGCCACCCACCATTCGCGATCGTGTAAAGCGCTTGCAGGACACCGGTGTGATCCAGCGCTTTGCGGTGGAATTTTCACCTGTCGCGCTGGGATACACCTTGGAAGCAATCGTGAGGTTTCGACCGCTTCCGGGCAAACGCCATGTGTTGGAACAGCAGATCCAAAACACCGACAGGATTGTCCAATGTGATAAGATCACCGGTGAAGATGGGTTTGTGGCGCGCATTTTACTGCGCGACATAAGCGAGCTAGATCCACTGCTGGAAACCTTTGGGCGCATGGCGACGACCCATACGTCAATCGTGAAATCCAGCCCCGTCAGAATGCGACCACCGCCGTTTTAGCTGTCAACTTGCGGCTGTCACTCCGTCAAGGTTGGTCACCCAGTTCACAATCAGATCTGGTGCGTTTTGCGCAAAAGCGCCAGCGCCATGTGTCACCACATTCAGCCAGTGCAGGATCATTGCCAGACCGCCCGAAACCAATCTGTCAGAATGTGCCTTCAGCAACAGGTGATCTGCGTTTTCAAGAAGGATCGTTCTGTTCTGGGCATTCCGACGCTGCAAGATCTCATTGTAGACCTGCGCGCTTTGGTGGGCATCAACATTCAGATCCCGTTCGCCAAAGATGCCCAGCACAGGAATATCAATCCGGCGCAGATCATCACGGGCGTCGCTGGTAAAGTTTGCCTTCACAAAATTCCAGCGCTCTTCAGACATTGCATTACGGCAGCACCACGGTGCATTTTCCATCGCCATCTGGAACTGCTTGTAGGTTGCATCCTTCTTCATCAGGCGCACAAGCAGATCGTCAAAAACCAGAGCTGAGCGAATTTCAGAGTCTGGCGCGCCTTCCTGAATCAGACGATTTTTTGTCATATATTCTGATTGTTCCACCCAGTTTATCGCACCAGAAACCGAAACCAGAAAGGCAAAGTCACTTTGCGCAGCGGCCTTTGGCGTGACCCAG
>JAOXSA010000251.1 GCA_025800245.1 Amphritea sp.
GCTTATCGGGATATTTTTTACAGCTAAATACCTGAGATCAGGCATCAGGCGGAGTGGTAATGGAACGACCTGGATTTTCTGAACTGACGGATACAGTTCGCACTCATGAAACACCGGAAGGGATTCGCCTGCAGTTGCGTATGGCGGGTCCTGTCGTGCGCGCCTGCGCCTGGGCTATTGATGCCCTGATCCGGGTTGTTCTCTATGGTCTGATCGGAGCAATGTTCAGCTTTTTCGGCGGCGTGGGTACCGCGGTTATGCTGATTCTGTTTTTCCTTCTTGAATGGTTCTATCCCGTTGTGTTTGAAATAACCAGTGGCGCCACGCCGGGCAAAAAGGCTATGGGACTGGTGGTGATTCATGACAATGGCACACCGATCAGCTTTGTCGCATCCTTTGCCCGCAATCTGCTCCGGGCGGCTGATTTTCTGCCCTTTCTGTATGCTGCGGGGCTGCTTTCCATGTTGATGAACCGGGATTTTAAACGGCTGGGAGATCTGGCTGCCGGCACTCTGGTAGTTTATAAAGAGCTACCGGTTGAACGTCATCCCATACCCGAGGTT
>JAOXSA010000205.1 GCA_025800245.1 Amphritea sp.
TGCGTTAATGGCAAAGCGGGCAACCAACCCGTGCCGTTGTTGTTACTGAATGAAGGCCCTTACCACTCTGATATTTATGATTATTGGGAATATGTTAGAGCCTTTATGGCAGGCGGGCCTGAAGCTATTTTTTCGGTAGATGATAAACATTCTCGAACCAAGAAGCCGCTTAGAAAGATGCCTTTTTTTCTTCTTCCATTTGCTTTTGTAATGGCTGTTTTACTCTTCTTCTTTTTTAAGCCTGTAGAACTTTACTTATGGCTCAACCCTTGGAAAAAGAAATGGCCCAAAGAAGTTCACGAATGGACAGGTGAAACGATTAATTGGCATTAAACTCAAACCTTGGCACGAACCTCTTCTCCCCCCTGTGCAGCCGAGCATCTGAGTTGATAATGGATCAAGAGGGGTAAATTGTTTGGGGTATTTATGTATAAATGCCGAGTTTTTTACCCCTCCCATTATCGACTCAGACGCGCAGGGAAGTCAGCTTGCTGACCCAACAACGGGGTCGGTTTGGGGTTGTTAGGGGATTTGCCGATCAAATCCCCTGACTCGCCTGAGGCGAAAAGTAAAACCCAAAAAGTGATCATAATTAACCGACATGCATGATTCAGGCCGTACCAGTTATAAAATGCTCCCCGTTGTCGGCAACCTATTAGCCGTTATCAGCAGCGGCTTTAATATCCACCGCGACTTTAATAAAGACGAAGCCCTACTTACTAAGTCCGTAGGCATCGCCTCCGGTGCAGTCAATACACTGGCACTCGGTTGCGCTATTGTTGCGCTGGTCAGCCCCGCAGCACCTTTAGTCGCCGTAGTGGGCATCGTCTTAGCTGTAACAGGTATCGTCTTAGATATTTGGCATAGCTACCTCCAAGCCAGCGATATGGAGTTGTTTTTAAAAGGCACCTTCTGGGGCAAAGATAACGCCTACCAATACAATAAAGCCCTGCACGATATCGGCAGCCGCCTTGAATATTATGAAGACCTTAACGACAGCACCGTACAAGAAACGGCAGAGCAAGAACCCTTGGCGTTTTGCCATCAACTGTATAAACCGATGTTGAGCGTCGATAACTACTCGGAAACGGATTACGGCCAATACGAAAACTTCACCTTAAACGTCAATCTACCAGGTTTTGACCCTAGCCAAGGCCAAGCCCCTTACTTTAAGCTGACGGCACGTCATAAAGGTGCAAGGGTCACCCTGTTTGAATCTGACCAGCCGAGTCAAATACCGGCAGAACATGAAGTGTATGCCTTAGAAACCGGCACCTCATATATTCAGGTTTTCGAGTTAAACGAGACCAAAAAACAGATGGACTTTGACGACTACCAACTTGAGCTAAAGCACTACCACCCAGCCAATTTTCCCGTCACACTCCATTACATCATCGATATAAACGATGACAGTAAAATCCCCTTCTTTACCCAAGATGTCAGCTTTGAGATGAAGCGAGTCGACGCATGAAAAAACAGATCAATACCTCCAACCCCAGTGCTTGGGTCGCACCTAAAGAAAATGGCTACAGCCCCACGTTTAAAAACACGAAAGCACGGCGTAGCAAAGGACTGGGGACAGCCTTTGGTAAAGGCGTAGTGATGGAAGATGTGCTGAATCCTCCCGCAAAAATAATTCCCCGCGAAGGAGAGACGGAAATAGTCCAAAAACAATAGAACAACCAACAATAACACTTTAATATAAAAGCATAAGCTATCATTGATATAGCAGTGCATTTATTTAAAGGCCTTACCATGAACAACTACAGCATGAGCGATCAGGCGATCTGCGAACAACTGGGAGAGCGAATCAAAACCCGGAGACTGGAGCAGAATCGAAACCAGCAGGATGTTGCTCAGGCAGCCGGGCTATCACGCTCAGCCTATCAACACATGGAAAAAGGTAAAGGCACCCTGCTGAACTTCATCGCCGTACTGCGGGTGCTGAATGCACTGGATCAACTGGACAACTTTCTACCGGATAAGCCTTACAGCCCAATAGCCATGCTGCAGAATGCCGGTCGTAAGCGGCAGCGTGCCAGTAGCAAATCCAGCCTGCCGGAATCCACGACAGCACAGAATAATACTGAACAGGATGTTGACTGGTAATGGCTGAACAAACACTCGCAGAAGTCACCTTATGGGGCAAGCAGGTCGGCGCACTCTCCTATGATCAGGATACCCGGCTCGGCGCCTTTGAATATGCGCCCAGCTGGATCAGACAGGGCATTGAAATCGCGCCGATTCATATGCCGCTGGCATCCAACCGGATCTTTCAGTTCAATGCCCTGCCCTATGAAACCTACAAAGGCCTGCCTGCGGTGTTTGCCGACACCCTGCCAGACGATTTTGGCAACGCCGTCATTAACGCCTGGCTGGCTCGCGAAGGTCGCTCTGCCGATCAGTTCAATGCCTTGCATCGATTGCTGTATACCGGCAACCGGGGTATGGGCGCACTGGAATACAAACCGGTTATCAAAAGCACCACACAGTCCAGTCAGGTAATCGAGCTGGAAAGCCTGGTCACCATGGCACAGCAAGTGCTCGATCAACGGGGACAGTTCCGCAGTGATCTGACAGACACCAACCCGCATGCACTGAACGATCTTTTAATGGTCGGCACCTCGGCTGGCGGCGCCCGCGCCAAAGCAGTGATCGCAATTAACCAGGATCGTACCAGAATCCACTCAGGGCAAACCGATGCATCTGCCGGTTTTGAGCACTATCTGCTTAAGTTTGATGGCGTCACCGAACAAAAGGTGCAATCAGAACTGTTTGGCGACCCGCAGGGATTCGGCCGCATGGAATACGCCTATTATCAGATGGCGCAGGCTTGTGGTATCAACATGAGCCACTGCGAGTTATTGCACGACGGCCCTCGCGCCCATTTTATGACGCAGCGTTTCGACCGCATTCACAATCAGAAACTACACTATGTTTCACTGTGCGCCATGGATCACGCCGATTTTAAGCAACCCGGCAGCTACAGCTACGAACAACTGTTTGCACTGATGCGCAGCCTGCGCCTGCAACGCAATGATGCGATCCAGATCATCCGCCGTATGGTCTTCAACGTCATCGCCCGTAATCAGGATGATCACACCAAAAACTTCGGCTTCCTGCTGGCGCCGCCACAACCCGATCAGGCACCTCAATGGCAACTGGCACCGGCGTTTGATATCGCTTACAGCTATAAACCCGATTCGCCCTGGGTCAGCCAGCACCAGATGAGTATCAACGGCAAACGGGATCAGTTTGATCGTGAAGATCTGATCGCCGCCGCACCAGAGCGATTAAGAAAAGAGACCGTTGCAGCCATTGAGCGCACCCTCGACGTTGTCAGCCAGTGGCCCCGCTATGCAAAGGATAACGGGGTGTTTACAACATTAACAGAAGAGATCCAGAGACATCTCAGGCTGGCGCTGTAGTCGGACTGACAGCGCCATGTAGCGATGGAAGGGCATTCTTGAATCAAGGAATCAACAACATCTTCCCGATCACCTCGCCCCGTTCCAGTTTATCGTGAGCCTGACTCACCTCTACCAGCGGCATAGTACTGTATACCGGCTTGATATCACCGCTAGCCAGCAGTTGATAGAGCGCATCCATTGAGGATTTAACCAGCGGATAGTCATTAAAGAACGTCGCGTAGATCTCTGAATAGGAGATGGTAGGTGCTTTACCAAAGTGTTTGAACGCCTCTGCCTGCAGATTGGTCTCACCCACACCGCCCAGCAAACCAAGGATCACTACATGACCCAGCGGCGCCAACGCTTCCATGTCCTGAACAATGCTATCACCCGCCACTGGATTGAAGATGTAATCTACACCACGATCATCGGTGATGCGCTTAACCTCAGCCACCCAGTCATCCGAAGAAACCAATCCGTGATCGGCTCCCTGCTGCATTGCGTTATCAAGCTTATAGGCTTTACGTTCAAGCGCGATCACTTGCAAACCTGCCAGTTTAGCCAGTTGAATCAACGCTGTGCCCACACCACCTGAAGCGGCATAGATAAGTGCTGTACCACCGGATTTAACCCGGACTACGTTGTGTAGCATATGATAAGCAGTAAAGTAGTTAACTGGCAGTACCGCAGCTTCCAGCAGATCAGTGCTATCCGGCAGCTGTATCAGTTTATCAGCAGGAACAACGGCGTATTCAGCATAGGAAGATGCACCGATCGGTCCCAGGAATGCCACCTTCTGACCGATGTTCAGTGCAGTACCATTGCTATCAGCAACCACACCGCTCCCTTCAACTCCCGGAATAAACGGCAGTTCCGGCATCATTCCCGGTGGCATATTACCTACACGGATAATGGTATCGATAAAGTTAACTGGCGCTGCAGCGATGCGTACCAACACTTCACCTTCTTTCAGCTCAGGGGTATCAAATGTTCTATATTCCAGTCTATCGCTACCACCGGTCTGCTCTAATACCACTGCTTTCATAATTTTCTGCTGATCAATCCGTCATCTTACGTTATTCGTTGAGCGCCATAATAAGCAATCAAGATCCGGCAAATAATTAGCAGAACGGGAGATCAGAATTCCATTAATGGGATAGTAGATTTATGCTTGAGGCTCAATCAAAGCGATAAGATAGTCTCTATGAAACGTGTATTTGATGATCTGAGCGTGTTTTGCAGCGTGGTAGAAACCGGCAGCCTTAAAGCCGCCTCTAAATCGCTGAACATCCCTCACAGTACCGTTAGTCGAAGGATTGACGCACTCGAGGCAAGCCTTGGTTTACACCTGCTTCATCGCAGTACGCGCGAAGTAAGGGTCACACCGCGAGGCCAGCAACTGTATGAAGACAGCGTACAACAGCTACAGGCACTGAATAGCGCTATAGATATTGCCATTGATGCAGAAGTGCAATTTAAAGGTGCACTCAAAGTATCCATGCCGGTCAGGGCAGGTATCGACTTTCTCGGTGGCTGGCTGATCGATTTTGCCGCTCAGCATGAGCACCTGCATCTGGAAATTGAGCTCTCCAATGAGAACCGTAACCTGATCAGAGGCGGTGTCGATCTGGCATTCAGAGTGGGTCCGCTGGTGGACTCCTCCGCCATCGCCTTGCGTTTATGGGATATTCACTACTCAATCTGCGCCACAGACACCTTTATCCGCGATCACAATCTGGACGGCTCAGTCAGCCTTGAATCACTGTCATAGCTACCAACCGCAGTATCGCTCCCCATTAAACAATGGACATTCATTGACCAGAACCAACAACCCGTCAATCTGATCCCCGAGAGTGCACTGACTGTTGATGACCTGGGACTGGCACGCCATGCAGTCCAGACCGACAAGTACATCGCAATACTGCCAGACACGATGACTGAAGGAACCAATATCCGGAAACTGGAAATTGCAGGCCACCAGCCACTAACCCGGACTATTTACGCCTACTATCTGGGGCGACGACATTCCATCAGCCAGATACGGCATATTGTGGAGTATGTGAGGGAGAGGAATAAAGGTTGTAACAGTGCTCCATCTTCTTCCCCCCAACTTAACAGGTCGACTTGTTAGTACGATAAATCTAACTAACAGGCTATCATCCTATCTGCACTTTTCCCTTTTAGCTCAACCTTTGACAGCGCTAAAAACTAAGGCTAAAATTAACACCTGTATAGTACCTATTACTACTGTAATAGGTACCACAAAAAGCATCATACTATGGACGGTGTATGCGGATTTATAAAACCAGAGAATTTGGTAAGTTAGCGTCTAAATACCAACTTACAGACACCATGCTCAGCCGATGCGTATCAGAAATTGAGTCTGGTCTGTACGACGCGGATCTGGGCAGTAATCTTTACAAAAAGCGCATCAGCTTTTCCAACAGAGGGAAAAGCAGCGGCTTACGGACGTTGCTTGCGTTTAAGTCTCGCAGCAAAACCTTTTTTATTTATTGCTTTGCTAAGAATGAACGGGACAACATCTCACCAAAAGAGAAACAGGCCCTTAAGCTAATGTCTAAACAGTTATTACAGCTTACAGATTCTGAAATTGACCAGGCAATCAGAGCCGGTGCTTTATTGGCAGTAGAGGCAGAGAAGAATGAGTAACCTATTAAAATCACTTCAAAGGGACATGACCGCTCTCGATGAAGCCGGTGTTGTAAGCGAAACAACCATGCGCGAATTTAATCAGGCCTGCCTGACAGAGGTTACGCCACTCTCCTCCAATGAGATTAAACAAATTCGCAAGCAGAACCATGTTAGCCAGCGTGTATTTGCCATGTATCTGAATATGTCGACTGAAAGCATTCAGAAGTGGGAACGTGGTGAAAAACAGCCCTCTGGTGCTGCACTGAAGCTATTACTGCTAGCTAAAGAAAAGGGTCTGGACGCCATCGCCTGAGTACTTATCGGGCCTGGAAGGCCCTCGCTACAACGAAGCAATCTGTAGCGAGGTGCTTCCAGCGCCGATTTAAGATCAGTAAACGGACAGCAAATAGATCGCCACGGGGACGTGGCTCGCTACAAAGGGCAGATCACAGACAAAAAAGCCTGCATAAGCAGGCTTTCTTATTTAATCGCTGAGGTTTACACAAGCTGCGTCTTTTCCAGGCAGCTTTTCACCCTAAAAGCTTTGCCCGTGCACTGTGCAACTTCTTGTAACTTTCGATCAGGCGTAGGTGCTTATCAAGCCCTTCCAGCTTCATGCTGGTTGGGGTCAGGCCGTGGAAGCGTAGTTCACCGTTCACAGAACCGACTACATCATTCATAACTGCTTCGCCGAACATGCGGCGCAGGTTGAAGATAAAGTCATCCAGTTCCAGTTCTTCGTCCAGTTCAATCTCCAGTACTGCGTTGATAGCCTGATAGAACAGGCCACGTTCCACGGTGTTGTCGTTGTACTGCAGGAAGCTATCCACCAGCTCCAGCGCGTCTTCGTGACGTTGCAGGGCCAGATAGATCAGGATCTTCAGTTCCAGTACTGTTAACTGGCCCCAGACAGTATTCTCGTCAAACTCAATACCGATCAGGGTTTTGATCTCGGTGTAGTTATCCTCTTCACTCTCTTCCAGACGTTCAGCCAGATCGGCCAGCTGTTCGTCGTCCAGGCGATGAATATTGAGAATATCTTCACGGAAGTAGATCGCCTTGTTGGTGTTATCCCACACCAGATCCTCAACCGGATAGACTTCGGAGTAATCCGGAACCAGAATACGACAGGCCGAAGCTTTGATATCCGGACCAAAGCCTTCAAAGGTGGAAACATAGACCTCTTTACCCAGCTCTTCGAGGATCGCCATCAGGCTGTTGCACTCATCCTCATTGGTGCCGGAGAAATCCCATTCCACAAATTCGTAATCTTCTTTGTTGCTGAAGAAACGCCAGGAGATGACACCGGTGGAATCGATAAAGTGCTCGACAAAGTTGTTAGGTTCGGTCACCGCCAGGCTGTTGAAAGTCGGCTTAGGTACATCGTTCAGACCTTCAAATGAACGCCCCTGCAGCAGTTCGGTCAGGCTTCGTTCCAATGCTACTTCAAAGCTTGGGTGCGCACCGAAAGATGCAAATACACCGCCGGTACGCGGGTTCATCAGCGTCACACACATTACCGGGAACTGACCACCCAGAGAGGCATCCTTAATCACCACCGGGAAGCCCTGCTCTTCAAGGCCCTGAATACCGGCCACTATGCCCGGATATTTATCGAGTACGGCTTGCGGTACATCCGGCAGAACTAATTCCTGCTCGATGATCTGGCGCTTAACCGCCCGTTCGAAGATCTCTGAAAGACACTGCACCTTCGCTTCAAACAGGTTGTTACCGGCGCTCATACCGTTACTGAGGAACAGGTTCTCCATCAGGTTAGATGGGAAGTATACGGTTTCGCCATCAGACTGACGCTCATAAGGCAGCGCACAGATACCGCGCTCATAGTTACCGGAGTTGGTATCGATCAGGTTAGATCCCTGCAGTTCACCATCCGGGTTGTAGATCTCCAGACAGTAGTCATCCAGCAGACCATCAGGAATTGCATCATCTTCAGTCAGCGGGAACCACTTCTCATTCGGGTAATGAACGAACTCAGCATTGGCAATCTCTTCACCGAAGAACTGATCGTTATAGAAGAAGTTGCAGCTCAGACGCTCAATAAACTCACCCAGCGCAGAGCACAGCGCACTCTCTTTGGTTGCCCCTTTACCGTTGGTAAAGCACAGCTCGGAGGCGGAATCACGGATATTCAGGGACCAGACGTTAGGCACAATATTGCGCCATGAGGTGATCTCAATTTTCATGCCCAGCGCTTCGAGAATACCGGTCATATCAGCGATGGTTTTCTCCAACGGCAGGTCTTTACCAAGAATGCAGGTTTCGTGACCGTCATCGGTGATGCCCATCGCCATAATGCTGGCGTCAGCATCCAGGTTCTCCACTTCTTCAATCTTGAAATCCGGCCCCTGTTGCACGACCTTCTTAACAGTACAACGGTCGATAGAGCGCAGAATACCCTGGCGGTCTTTCTCGGAAATGGATTCCGGCAGTTCTACCTGAATCTGGAAGATCTGGTTATAGCGATTTTCCGGGTCAACGATGTTGTTCTGGGACAGACGGATATCTTCCGTCGGGATATCCCGCGCGTTGCAGTACACCTTCACAAAGTAAGCGGCACACAGCGCAGACGATGCCAGAAAGTAGTCAAACGGACTCGGTGCTGAGCCATCGCCTTTATAGCGAATCGGCTGGTCAGCCACCACAGTAAAGTCATCAAACTTGGCTTCAAGTCTGAGGTTATCCAGGAAGTTAACTTTGATTTCCATTTGACTACTCTTTCGGAATCTTTAATTCGGGTTTGAACGGCTTTTCACGGCTATTTATAGCCTTCACACGCAGTTCAGATTGGCCGTGCATTCTACACCAATCAGACGGATTAGCACGATCATAATCGGTTGATAATCAGGTGTGAAAATCGGTGCTGGAAGCACCTCACTACAGTTTGATACGTCGTAGCGAGGGCCTTCCAGGCCCGATCAAAGTTATTTAAATCCTGAAATGGGAGTCGCTGCACTCTCTATACAACAATTAACAATACTACTATCAACGCAACTCATCCCACTTCAGGTGCGGATACGGGCTTAGCGCCCGCGTTTAATTTTCAGACTTTCAGTCAGTGTTTTACGGTAGTAACGACCCAGCGCCCGATCCTGCTCCCTCTGCTCAGCCAGGCTTGCACCATTGCGGGCCTGCTCACGCATAAGCTTGAGATAGTTCGATAACCGACGCTTATCAATCTGTCCGGAGCGGATTGCTTCCTGCACAGCACAACCCGGTTCTGACTGATGCTGACAATCACTGTAGCGGCACTGATCGGCTAATTCGCTGATATCAGCGAATACAGCATCCAGCCCCTGCTCACAATCTGCCAGCTGTAGCTCCCGCATTCCCGGGGTATCCAGCAGAACACCACCATAAGGCGTCAGATGCAGCGATCTGGAGGTAGTGGTATGCCGCCCCCGATCATCATCACTCCGGGCAGCACCGGTGGTTTGCAGAGTTTGCCCGGTCAGGCTGTTAATCAGGGTTGATTTGCCCACCCCGCTTGAGCCCAACACAGCAACGGTATTGCCCGCCTTACACCAGGGTTGCAGCACCGAGGTACTCTGATCATCGAGAGCGTTTACCGCTTCGATCATCAACATACTATCCAGTGCCTGCACCTGACGGACATAATCTTCAGGTGTATCACACAGATCAGACTTGGTAAGCACCACAACGGCTTCAGCACCCGCTTCTTTGGTTAATGCCAGGTAACGCTCGATACGGTTCAGTGAGAAGTTCTGATTCAGAGAACACACCACGAATACAGTATCGACATTGGCAGCTATAAACTGCTCAGCAACTTTGCTACCCGCAGCCTTGCGGGAAAAACAGGAAAGTCGGTCCAAACGGCGATACACACTGCCATCGCCATCCAGTAAGACCCAGTCGCCGACTGTCAGATCCGGTAATTTTGGCGTGATAATCAATCGATGCCAGCCCTGTTCGGAGAACAGTTCAAAGTGGGAACGATGCTGCGCCGCGACTCTGGCTGGCAGAAATTCGGTGATCTCTTCGAGAGAGAGTTGCTGCTGAAAAAAAGGTGTCCAGCCCAGTAAGGGCAATTGAAAAATTGTAGTCATAGGAACCCCTGACGCATAAAGATACTGCGTCATAAAAACGATTCATCAGGGGCGAATAGCCCCGGCTCAGAGACCGGGCAAAAAGGTGCGCAGGATTAAGTTCAGCGCTGTGCCCGGAAGGTGTTGACTACAATCATGTTTACCCTCCAGCGTGAGGTAAAATTATCAGTGATCGCTAATGTAGCAGATGCAGTTATTGAGTCAAGCAGCCATGACCCATCAGATCCCAAAACCACAAGAAGCGGCCATTAAAATGGTAACCGGTACATCCCGATCCTTGCTCCAGCTGCTACTCTCATTTAGAGTCGCGACTCTTTTAAATAACCGGTAGAGAATCATATGCCTTTTGATATTACTGCGGTAGTGAACATTATGGGACTCTCTGCCGTCGGCGTGTTTGCGATCTCCGGTGCTCTCGATGCTGCCCGCCAGAAAATGGATATTCTCGGTTTTATGCTGATCGGCACTGCCACCGGTATTGGCGGAGGTACTCTGAGAGACATGCTGCTGGGTAATGTACCGGTATTCTGGATTCGCGAACCGGTCTGGATCGTGATCTGTCTGATCGCATCAGCCATTACCTACGTTATAGCCCCCAAGCTGGCCTCGCGAACCAAAGCCCTGATCTGGATGGATGCAGTAGGCCTGGCCCTGTTTGCGGTAGTCGGCACCGAGATAGCGCTGGAATATGGCACCTCACCACTGATCGCCGTCTGCATGGGAGTAATGACAGCAACGTTCGGCGGTATCGCTCGGGATGTACTGTGCGGCAGCAACCTGACGCTGATGAATGAGGAGCTGTACATCACCACTGCACTGGCAGGATCTGTAGTCTATTTAGTACTAAACCTGCTGCACCTGCCCCAGAGCTTCGATCTGATTGGCGGTTTCCTGGTGGCCTTTATCCTACGGGCACTGGCTATTCTGTTTAATATCAAATTACCCAATCCCTATCAGAAACACTGACGACTCTTTCCACCGGCTTACTCAAGTTAGCTGAGCCATAGATGAGTATCTATCCAGGCAGGTAAATTGTCTGCAACTACCCGAGAGAGCGTTACAGGCAGCCATTGCAACTGCCTGACCGCAACAAGTTCAGTTATTCCTTTATTGCCTCATATCTTAGGTAAGGAATAGTATCCATTGCCTCAGATTTTGACTCCGTAAGTAGCAGTTCAGTTGTTTCACTATCTACTGCCATCCCGACAATCGGTATATTACCAACCATAGTCACTTGTGGCGTCTCACTATAGCTATCAACTCTGATTCGGTAACTTACAAAGTATTCTCTGCCTTTTTCCAGTTCCAGAGAAAGAGATGGCGGATTATACGGCTTATCCAAAGGCCTCTTTGACCAGGGAGTCTCTGCTGAAATTTCTATTTTGTCCGCATCCGTCTGAATCCAGGTGAATGCTTTGTCTGGTAGAGAAAGCAGCTTTTTACCATCGATATAGATCTGTTTCTCACCCATGAAGTTAGATATGCCGTCAATTCTGTAGAAATAGACTATTGCAGTTTCAGAGTTGAGCGAAGGCTTGGGGGCCTCTGTATAAACAGGGCCTTTCGCTTCCAGCCCTGCACAACCGGTAAGTACGACTAATAAAAAAGCTGTAATCAGATGTTTCATCATTCAGTCCCTTGAACTTATAGATTTAATCAAGGCTGCCGATTTTAAACAAAATAAACAACCTGAAAAGTCATTTCTAACCATAAGCCATATGTCAGAGCTATATTGTGAGCTATTCCACCTATTCCTAACCCCACCAAAACCTTTCCATTACGGAAGATATTCCTGCCTCCCGTAACCTATAGATCTGATAGCCAATAATCCGATCATTCACCAACTGAGTAAGCTCAACTGTAATGGGACCATTTCAAGCAGCGCAAAAGGAGCATATATTTAAAGGCCTGAAACTGAAATCTTCCCAGGCCTTACTCATGCTCGATGTATCAGACATATACATTTTAAAAACGATTGCTGAATTTGGCAGCACCAACAAAGCAGCTGAAAAACTTCATATGTCTCAACCAACACTGAGCAAACGGGTAAGCCGGCTGGAACAGGTTCTAAACGTGGAGCTGTTCCATCGCAGTAATGCTGGTATGAAGCCCACCAGAATTACTGAATATCTGATCGAAAATGGTCAAAACCTGCAATCTCAGCTCGACTCGCTTTGCCGGCATGTAGAGCTTCTGGCAAACCTGGAGGGCGGCTCTCTCAAAATTGGCGTGAGCCCGGTGATCGAGCAATTACTGTTTCCGAAAGTGTTGCTGGATTTTATTGAGGAAACCCAGAATGTAGAAATTTCATTCCGGGTGGACTCACCGGAAGCCCTTGTGAAAGCAACCCTGAGTGGCGAAGTAGATGTTGCGATAGGGCCTTATGCAAGCGACGAGCTGCCACTTGATCTGGCCATTTCTGAAGTTGACACTGCATCCGTTATTTTTGTCGTTCGCCCGGGACACCCTCTCCTCCAGCAAGACAATCCGGTAACTGTTCAGGAGTTAACATCGCTGAACGGCATCGGGCCAGCGCTTAATCAGGCAATGATCAAAGCGATGGAAGCCAAAGGCCTGTCTGCAACCTTGAAGATAACCTGCGATAGCTACCACATAGCTAAGAATGTCGTAATGAACTCTGATTACTATACCGGTGGGCCGGCACAGCTTTTTGAAAAAGAACTTAACAGTGGCGAACTGATTGCTGTCAATATTGATACCGATATCAGATGGCAGGCATGCTGCATTACCAGACCCGAGTCAGTCCATATTCCAACGGTAAAGAAGTTTTTAGACATTCTCAGTCAGTATTCTGAATAGTACCATTTCTGAATTCTCTGAATCAGACTCTCTGTTTACAGGCTCAATCTGACAGATAACTAATAAGATTACTCATATCTATCGCTATTCGTTTTCTTTGAACCCTCTTCAAATATAGCAATTATTCTTTGAACCCAGATTCCCGTAACCTTCTCAGCATCACAAACCGAGGCGAGTTCTGAACACAGCAACCAGTTCAGCGACGCTACTGATGATAATCGGTTTATAACGGTATGGCGGGAGAGATTATGACAATCTTAACGAATGACACGCAGCTGTCTTTATTAACTGACTTTTTACACCTGAAGACGGCCTATGAAAACAACCCGGCACCGGACTTAAACGAACGTAAAGCCGTTCTTCTCAAGCTGAAGTCCGCCATTCTTAAGCATGAGCAAGCCATTTATGATGCACTGAAGCAGGACTACGGCTATCGCAGCGAGTTCGATACTCTGATTGCAGATGTCTTGCCCAGTGTCGCCGGAATTAACTACGCGTTGAAACACCTTAAGCGCTGGATGAACCCGTCAAAACGCCATGCAGGTCTGATGCTTGCCCCATCAAGAGTGAAAGTGCATTACCAGCCATTAGGGGTTGTGGGTGTCATCACCCCCTGGAACTTCCCTTTCTTTCTGGCGCTGGGGCCGGCAACCCAGGCACTGGCCGCCGGTAATCGGGTAATGATTAAAATGAGTGAGTTCACGCCAAATGCCAACCGCGTGATGCGTGAAGTGGTTGCCGATATCTCTGATCATATCAAGATCATTGAAGGCGAAGCCGAGGTAGGTGCAGCTTTCTCTGCGCTGCCATTTAACCACCTGATATTCACCGGTTCATCGACTGTAGGCAAGCTTGTAGCCCGATCGGCTGCCGACAACCTGACACCGATTACTCTGGAGTTAGGCGGCAAGTCACCGACCATCATTGACGATGACATCAATATGGATATCGCCGTTGACGCCCTGATTGTCGGAAAGTCGGTTAACTCCGGGCAGATCTGCGTGTCGCCAGACTATGTTTTTGTACCTGAAGCCAGGAAAGAGGAGTTTATAAACCGCTTTATTGAACGCTATTCGGAATACCATCTGCACGATAGCAACGCCAATTCTCAAACCCATATCGTTTCCGACAGGCAGCATGAGCGATTGATGGGATTCCTTAAAGACGCCGAGTCCAAAGGCGCCACCCTGCACCCTGTTAAACCTCTGGAAACCGATCATGGAAGACGCGTCTACCCTCATCTGGTCACAGACCTGTCTGAGGATATGAAGATTCTTCAGGAGGAGATTTTTGGCTCAATACTGCCGGTGAAAACCTATCAGAACATTATCGAGGTAGTTAACTATATTAACTCACGCCCCCGACCACTGGCGCTGTACATCATGTCAGACAACCGGGAACTGATAAATTCTTTACTCGAAAACACACACAGCGGCGGCGTTGCTATTAACGATACCGCTATGCATGTGGCAGCTGACGATGCGCCTTTCGGAGGCGTCGGCAATTCAGGTATGGGCCACTACCATGGCCACGAAGGCTTTCTGACGTTTTCAAAGGCAAAAACAGTTCTCTACTCAAGCTCATGGTTGCCAAAGAATCGTTTTATTCTGAAAAACCGGGATCTGATATTTAAATGCCTGCGTCGCTTTTTACTCAGATAAACACCCTGGGCGAGAGCAATGTTGCTCTCGCCTCTGACTGTAACAGAACTCTGAGTTGTGTTTTAACTACACTACTTGCCCTGCGGCAAACCCAGATGCCCAGGCCCACTGGAAGTTGTGGCCACCCAGATTGCCGGTCACATCCAGACATTCACCAATAAAATACAGCCCCGGAACCTGCTTAGCTTCCATGGTTTTCTGGTTAACCTCGTTGGTATCTATGCCCCCGAGTGTCACTTCTGCCGTGCGGTAACCTTCTGTACCTGAAGGTTTTACCTTCCAGCACTGGAAAGACTCAGCAATACGCTGCAACTCCTTATTCGACAACGAGCCCATCACGCCCTGTATACCGAACAGGCCACACAGGATCTGGGCCATTCGCTTGCTCATCTGCTGAGCCATAATGGTGGTGATATCCGCCTTCGGACGCTCTTCCCGCTGTTGCTTCAGCCATTCAGCCAGATCCAGCTCTGGGAACAGATCGATGGAAACCTCTGCGCCTGGCTGCCAGTATGATGAGATCTGCAGGATCGCCGGCCCACTCAGACCACGGTGAGTAAATAGCATATTCTCAACAAAGCTGGTCTTGCCGATGGTTGCTCTGACCCAGTGAGACACACCAGACAGTTCCTGTAGGATTTCCTTATCTTTAGGCTGCAGGGTAAACGGCACAAGAGCCGCACTACGAGGCAGGATATTCAAATCAAACTGAGTGGCGATATCGTAGGCAAAGCTGGTGGCGCCACCATTGGGAATAGACAGACCACCGGTTGCGATAACCACCGATTCTACCTGGATCTCACCCTTATTAGTTCTCAGCAGAAAGCCTTCATCCTGATCTTCCAGTGCTTCCACCGTTGTCTCTGTCTGTATGCTGACACCGGCCCAGTCTGCCTCCGTCAGCAGCACGCGCAGAATTTCTTTGCTGGATTCATTACAGAACAGCTGCCCGAGCGTTTTCTCGTGATACTCAACCCCGTGGCGTTCAACCAACTCGATAAAGTCATTGGGCTTATAACGACCGAGGGCCGATTTACAAAAATGGGGATTCTGGGAGAGGAAATTATCCGGTGCACTGTTGATATTGGTGAAATTGCAGCGGCCACCGCCGGACATCAGGATTTTACGGCCAATCTTCAGCGTATGCTCCAACAACAGCACAGAACGGCCACGATAACCGGCCGTAGCTGCACACATAAGACCGGACGCCCCGGCACCGACAATAACGACATCAAACTGTTGCACGCTGCTCTATTCCTGATGATTACAGAAGACGCGCATTGTACAGCCTGAGACCTGCCCGTGCGAGATACAATAACGGCGTTTCAGCCGGTATTTTTATGGCTGCCATCGCACAGTGGCGGCGTCGATGTCTGCTTGCAGGTACAGAGAAAAATGGTTTCCGATTTGCGGGCAACAAATACGACAGGGTCGAGCCCGGTCCCCTGATGGGAGCCGTCACAGAAAGGCTGAGTATTGGATCGGCCACAAGCGCACCAACAATAGGTTTCACCTTCAACAAGGTCAACCTGAATTGGCGCATCACCCGCACGATGGACATCGGCATGAGACATGATCTGATTTCCTGATCTGCCTGCAGTTGAGCCTGCAGGCACCAGTAAACCTAGATGAGGTTTTTCAGGAGATCAAACAAGACGGCGTGATTACTCGTCGTTGCTTTGTTCTTTGTCCGCTTCTTGATCCGCTTCTTGATCCGCTTCTTCACGGGCATTTTCAGCCGCTTTCAGACGACGAATCTTATCGGCTAACGGAGTTTTACGTTCAGCCTGTTGCTGGCCTTTATCCTGCTCAGAATCCACCGCTTTCTGGTAAACAGACTTGCGCTTTTTCTTCTGCTCAAGATTCTTGCGCTTACGGCTTTCATAACTGTCCGGATCGGCCAGTTTTTCACTGCGACGAGGCGGATCAATAAAGATGGTTACGCCGGCACCGCCACGGGTTTTCTTCTTACGTGTCATATTCTTTTCTCACTATCTCTGAATCACTTCAGTGATCATTCATCATTTGCATCTGCTGCCCGCTGTTGTCTTGCCTGCCGGGCCTCTTCTGCGCGTTCAGCTTCCTGAGCCTGCTTTTCCTGTTCCAGGCGTTCCTGTTCCAGCCTTTCCTGCTCAAGTCGCTCAGCTTCTATACGCTGCTGTTCCCATTTTTCCTGCCAACCTGCTACGGTCTCGAAGCTGATTAAGCCAATTATGCCGCTACGCAACTCATTCAGCAAAATCTCTGACGCTTTATGCAGATCAATAACGCCACCCGCTCTCAGACCACCACGCTTACGACCGATCTCTTCCAGTACTTCCATCGCCGTTTCCGGCAACTGTTTGAACTTATAACGCTGCTGCAGCAGATCCGGATAATCATCCAGCAGAAACTGAGCGGCGTAGAGCGCCACATCGTCATATTCTATGGCGGTATCCTTGATCGCTCCACTGACAGCGAGCCGGTAACCGGAGTCATTATCTTCAATCTTCGGCCATAGAATTCCCGGCGTATCCGACAATGCCATACCGTTCTTAAGCGTGAAACGGGTCTGCCCTTTTGTCACCGCTGGTTCGTTACCGACTTTTGCTATCCGTTTGCCCAGTAACGCATTGATCATGGTGGATTTTCCAACATTCGGAATTCCCATGATCATTGCCCTGACCGGACGCCCTTGCTTACTGCGGGATGGCACCAGCTTTTTACACAGCTCAGGGATATTCTTAATCAGCTTTTTCTGACCGTAATCGATCATAATCGCCTGGGTATCCGGCTGGCTGTTAAAGAAATCGAGCCACTCTTTGGTCCGCACAGGATCAGACAGATCACTTTTATTCAGTAACTTGATGACTGGCTTATCTTTTCGCAATGAGGACACCATCGGGTTTTCACTGGAAAGAGGCAAGCGTGCATCCAGCACTTCAATCACCACATCGATCTCGTCCATCACTTGGGCGATCTCTTTGCGGGCTTTATGCATATGCCCCGGGAACCAGTTAATACTCATTGTGTCTTCCGCCGGTAAAAATGGGAGCACATTATACCTGCCACAGATCAAACCGCGACAGATTTTCTCGCTTCAGAAATTTGCCATTACCTGTTCTGGGCACTCGTCTAGCTGACAATGCCAATATTCCGGTATAAGCTCTTTTAAAATATTATCCCCCTGACAAGGACTTTTACTCAAGATGGATACAGCCACTTCCGGCAAAAAGCAGGTGCTTATGGCTCGCCAACCGATTTTTGATCGGGATCAACGGGTTGTGGCCTATGAACTACTCTACAGAAATGATCAGGACACAGAATCTGCATTGTTTTGCAACTCCGGAGCCACCAGCGATGTCATCCTGAACTCCTACACCAGCATTTCGGATCAGGGTGAACTGCGCCGGGTACCTGCTTTTATTAATCTGACCCGGGAACTGCTGGTGTCCGATGACTTCCCCGAACTACCCAAAAAAAATATCGTTTTTGAAATTCTGGAAGATATTGAGGTAGACCGTGAGGTTGTAGTTGCCGTTCACCGCCTTGTTAAAGCCGGCTATCGGATCGCGCTGGATGATTTTATCTATAAACCCGAATACAGCCCGCTACTCAAACTTGCCCACATTGTGAAAGTAGATGTCAAAGGCATGACCTATGATCAGATCAAAGAGCAGGTTGAGCTGATCACTCCTTACAAAGTCACCCTGTTGGCAGAAAAAATTGAGACCGTCGAGGTGCTCGAAGAGTGTAATAGCCTGGGCTTTAAACTGTTTCAGGGGCACTTCCTCAGCAAACCGAAACTGGTCGAAGGGAAAAAAATCGAACCGAATCAGGTTTCCCTAATGCAACTGGTTCAGGAACTGCAAAAGCCTAATACAACTCCGGAAAAGCTAGAAAGCCTGATTATCCGGGACCCGGCACTCACCTACAAAGTCCTGCGTATTGTGAACTCTGCTGCCTACTCTCTGGTACGGCAAGTTGAGTCTCTTACCGAAGCGATTGTGATGCTCGGCATGGCACAGATCCGCAAGTGGGCAACACTGATCGCTCTGAGCAACCATGCTGGCAAACCTGAGGAGATCAGTCGTTCACTGCTGGTCCGCGGGCGCATGTGCGAAGAGATCGCTCTCGCCCGGCGTCAGCGCAGCAGCGGCAGCTACTTTATCACAGGAATGATGTCGAACCTGCACCTGTTACTGGATATCCCCCAGGAAGTAATGCTGCAAGAAGTTCCCCTGGGTGACGACATTAAGCGAGCCATACTCTATGGTGAAGGCGATATGGGTGATACATTGATGAACGTCGCTAACTATGAAGCCGGTGACTGGGACCTGCTACCGATGGACTTTGATGGCTCGCTCTACGAAAAGTGCTACCGTCAGGCACTGGACTGGAGTAAAGAAGCGATGCAGGCACTGAACGAAGCCGAAGACTGATTTTCTCTAGAATAATCCAAGTAAAAATCCACCTTCATAGAAGGTGGCTTTGCTTTATGCCCCCTATAAGGGGGCGTTACTTCTTAATTTATTTCTAACTGAATTTGGCGCTGCTCTTCTTCGTAAGCTGATTTTTCCTGATAACGAACATATCTTCTT
>JAOXSA010000266.1 GCA_025800245.1 Amphritea sp.
GATTTACTGTTCCTCAGGAGATGCCGGAGAAAATAGCTGGCGTGATCGTTCTTGGGGGCGGTGAAAGCGCTGAGTTGAGCGCGTATTGGGGGACGCCACAATTCGGGCTCGCTGGTGATCGCTACATGTCTATTCTGCCACTGCTTAAGCAGTATCCGGATGTGCCGGTAATCATGACCGGAGGTTCTGGTTCTGTTTTAAAACCAGAATACCGTGGTGCTGATGTTGTGCAGGAATGGATGGCGGCGCAGGGTTTGGGAGATCGGTTGATCTATGAAAGAGACTCCCGCAATACATTTGAAAACGCTATTTATAGCGCCGATGTTCTTCCTGAGCGTGCTGATATTGCTGATGAAAAAGGGTGGTTGCTGGTGACATCTGCGTTTCATATGCCTCGTTCTGTGAGTATTTTCAGAAAGCAGGGATGGACAGTCCTCCCTTATCCGGTGGACTATTATTCGAAACCGTTCTCTCTTTCTGAACTGAATTCAGATCTGTCTGAAAACATGCAAATTCTGTCGCTTGGCGTGCGCGAGTGGCTGGGTCTGACGGCTTACTATTTCACCGATAAAACCGATAGTTGGTTTCCTTCTGAGCAGGCACCATGAACAGTGAACTGATTATTCGTCGCAGAACGCCTGTCGCGGGTGCGCCTGTTGAGGAGCAGGTGGCGCCTCTGCTGGCCCGGATCTACTCCAGTCGTGGTCTGTTAGATCACCAGAAACTGGGCCGCAGTCTGCAGCAGTTGCAGACCGGACAGGACATGCAG
>JAOXSA010000207.1 GCA_025800245.1 Amphritea sp.
GTCAAGATCGAAGGACGTCTCAGATGATGCAAATAAATGTAGTTTTGCCCAATGGGCATGCTGAAGCTCTAACGCTTCTACCTTCTTCCAAAGTTGAAGTTGTAAACACAATGGCCCAACGAGCCTTGGGGCAAAAATGTCTGAGACTTGTCACTAGCAAGAAACGAGTCCTAGTCGATTTTGAGCAAACCTTGGAAGAAGCAGAGATAGAGGACGGAGAGTGCCTTACAGCTCTGGTACTTCAACCAAAACTGGCAGCAACAAGAAGCGCCTTTGCCTTGTGGTGTCATGGAGATAGCTCAATCGTTACCTGGGGTCGTGCAGACCATGGCGGGGACAGTTCGGCAGTTCGAGACCAGCTGAAGGGTGTGCAGCAGATTAAGGCCACAGATTTTGCATTTGCTGCCATTCTGGAAGATGGATCCGTCTTGACCTGGGGTAGTAAGAACTGTGGCGGTGACAGTTCGGCAGTTCAAGATCAGCTCAAGGGTGTGCAGCAGATTCAGGCCACTGGTGGGGCCTTTGCTGCAATTCTGGAAGATGGATCCGTCGTGACCTGGGGTGATATACTCTGTGGTGGTGACAGTTCGGCAGTTCGAGATAAGCTCAGGGGTGTGCGGCAGATTCAGGCCAGTGGTGGGGCCTTTGCTGCGATTCTGGAAGATGGATCCGTCGTTACCTGGGGCTTTGAGGACTGTGGCGGTGACAGTTCGGCAATTCGATATCAGCTCAGGGGTGTGCAGCAGATTCAGGCCACACGGCGTGCATTTGCTGCGATTCTGGAAGATGGATCCGTCGTGACCTGGGGTGATGATGACGCTGGTGGTGACAGTTCGGCAGTTCGAGATCAGCTCAGGGCTGTGCAGCAGATTCACGGCGGATGGCGAGCATTTGCTGCGATTCTGGACGATAGATCCGTC
>JAOXSA010000290.1 GCA_025800245.1 Amphritea sp.
GTTCAGGAGATTCATAGGCATTTGGGACATTCTTGGGGGTCTGCTCCTCGCCGGTGACCGAGGTGGAAGGCTGCTGGGCATCTTCGGCCGCATGGGCAGGTTCTCGGGCGCAACACCCAGCATTCCGCCACTCCTGCTGGACAGGATTGCAGCCAAGAGAGCTGTAGTTCTTCTTGACGACCCTGGGGATCTCTGCCTCGCAGGTGGCAGAGGTGGAACACTGCTGTGCAGTTCCAGTAGCAAAAGAGTGGTCCGCAGAAGAGCCTCTAATTGAGGAGGACTTGGGCCGCAGCCCGAATGGATTGACAGCCTCTGTAGAACCCGACCCACCCGCATCAGCCGGAGCTGGTGGTGCAGAGAGGTCAGTACCATAACTGTGTAGATCACGTAGGTAATGCAGCCTCCTCGCCACCTTGTCTTGAAGCACATATAATTCTCTGGTAGATAACCGGGAGATGTCAATTTGCGATGCCTGACTAGCCATTGCAACTGAAACCGATCCGGTATCAAGAGCGTACAGTCACGCCTTGCAAAGAGAAAAGTCGGAAAAAGTTCAGCGAACAGTCTCGCCTAAGCTTGAGCCTAAACACCCCGTGACCGTTTCTTGATTCTTTCATGATACGTCTTATCATCGCTTAAGTGACTCCTCGCATCTGAA